>CAYQLI010000085.1:0-4542 GCA_964418355.1 uncultured Pseudomonadales bacterium
GTGCAAACCGATGTCTATTTCACCCAACCTTCCATCGCTGCTGATCAGGTAGAGGCATCAATTATTCCGGAAGTTCAGCCAGCAAACGATAAGTTCCTGTTTCGGGCCGGGAATATAGGCACCGGTATTATTAACAGTACTCCGCTGACTTGGGACGTCGGGCAAAAGACCGGCTTCACTCCTGACACATGCGCGCCTTACTATCAATGGGGCCAAAATAAAAATCCGGGCGGCAATGCCGTCCAGATCAAGGACACTACCGGAGGGATATATATAAATACGGCCGCAACGGCTCATAACCGCGGGTTGGTGACGATCACTCCCGCATACTGGTGGAGTGCCAGACAGGTTCAGCCCTGGAGCGTTCCCGGGGGAGAGATAAGTTTCTCTTTTGAGATGAAGGTGCCTACGGCGGTAAGGACTGGCGGAGCAGAGATTTACATTCTTCCATACTTTCTTTTTTCCGACACTGTCTCCGGTAGGGCGTTTTGGTATGGTGGTCAGGTGTTTGACCTTCGCCCGCCGATGCCGGAGCAAATTCTGTACGATGGCGGCACCTTCGCCCCGATCGTGGTCAGCACAATAAATTCCGGATTGGCTTATTCGCATCTAGGGCCAAACTCAAACGCCTTTCAGCAAAGTACTTGGAACGATTTCAGATATTTCGACTTTCGTGTCAGTGAGGATGAGTTCAAGCTGGCTCTTGCGGCGGTACGGTTATATAACCCAGCGGTTTGTCCTCAGTGTGCCAATTTTTCGACCGACCCGCGGAACTATTATGTTTCCCACTTTAACTTTAACCCGGAAGTATATGATGTTCCAAGCGGCAGCTCGGGACAGCTGGGATTCGCATTTCGAAACATCAAGCTAGCTCGTTTTGGCGAAGGGGTAGTGCCAACACCGACACCCACCTCTCCTCCGGGAACTAGTGGTGTCTTTGACAAGGTATATATTCGAGGAGCAAATGCCTCTACAGTACAGAAATTGCAGATCTACTTCAAGACATCGGCTTCCAACTCTTACAGTGAGGATAAGTCTGTCGCCGCCAATTTCATAAACGACGGAGGTTGGAGAGAGATTATTGTTGATATGGCAACCAATTCGAATTGGAAGGGGACGATCACGGGATTAAGGATTGATCCGTTCAACGCCACTGGCTACTTTGGTATTGACTATGTTTATGTTGGCGATGCTAATCGCAACTATGTTGTGAAATGGGATTTCAACGGCGCTTCAAGCCTATCCAACCCCTTCATGGGCTGGGTCCTTTCCTCGGTCAGTAACGGTTGGACTGATGGAAATCTCTGGGGTGGAACTGGGACTTCTGATCCGTTCTTCTATACCGATACCAATTTTAGTTCGGGCAAATAGCACGAGTGGGTAAATGAGCCGCCTCGATAAGGTGGCAAAGTCGGGTGGATTTGCTACAATAACCTCATGTTCAAAAACATCATTGCTCCCGTTCAAGCCTGGTTACTCTCCCGCGGTCAATGTGTTGGCTGTGGCTCATCCCTGAAAAACGGCAAATCCGAAAAAAGCAAAATCAAAGATCATGACAAGGTGACCTGTAAATGCGGTCGCATCTTCATGTTCAATAACAGCAACAAAACCTTCCGTCGCGCTTTATTCGAAGAAGTTTAAGAATGCTTCGTTATCTGGCCTCCCTCTCCCTGATTTTTTTTATCGTTGTGATGATGGGCGGGAGTTTCTATAACCGGCCGGTGAACTCATCGGATACGAGCCGGAAGGAATTTGTCATCGCCCCCGGCGAGACCCTGGATCAGATTGCGACGGATCTCAGCAAAGCCGGCCTGATCCGCTCGAGGACTGTTTTCAAGATCACCGTCTTTATCAAGAATCTCTCCACAAAGATCCAGGCGGGCTACTTTTCTCTTTCAGCTTCCCAAGAAACCAGTGAAATTGCCCAAAACCTTACCAAAGCCAGCGCCCGGCAGGTATGGGTAACCATTCCGGAGGGATTGCGCCGCGAAGAAGTTGCCAATCTGGTTTTGGATAAATTGGTCGCCAGCAAGATGCCGCACCATTTTGATCCGGAGGAATTTATCAGCCTGACGACAAAACTCGAGGGTTATCTCTTTCCGGACACCTATGCCCTGGCCCCCAACGTCACCACCAGGGATGTTGTTGAAAAACTCAAGGCCCGCTTTGTCGAGATATCTACCCCGTTAAATATAGGTCCGACTGAACTGAATCGCGTCACCACCCTGGCCTCACTGATCGAAAGGGAGGCGGGGAATGATGCCGAAAGACCACCGATCGCCGCCATTCTTAACAAGCGCGTCAAAAATAACTGGGCTCTGCAGGTTGATGCGACCGTCCAATACGCCATTGCCAGTTCCCGCTGCCGCATTCGTATCTGTGATTGGTGGCCGAAATCTTTGGTCCGCCAAGATTTCCAGATCGCTTCCCCCTACAATACCTACAAATATCAGGGACTTCCCCCCGGCCCGATCGGTAATCCCGGCAAGGCCAGCCTGGAGGCGGCCAAAAACCCCAAAGACACCCAGTATTGGTTTTACCTCCACGACCCCGAGGGCCAGATCCACTATGCCATCACCGTCGAAGAGCACAACCAAAACGTCTGCACCTATCTAAAAAAAGACTGTTGAGGGCTTGTCCCGAAATCCCGACGTAACCATCGGGGCCATTTCCCCTGTTGACAAGGCTAATTCATATCTGTTATTATCACCAACAGTCAATTAAATCTGGCTAGAAGACGATGGCCAGGTTTTTTCCGTCTGTTATAGGACAGCCGTTTCAGTTAAGAGTCCTGCCTTAATCAAAGCTAAAAAAGGATGCCTAAAAAAGCCATTCGCGAAAACTGGGGTAAATCACACAAAAATTTACCCGAATTAAACCTCACTCAAATTCAGGTTGATTCATACAAAGACTTTCTCATCAACGGCATCCGACTCTCTCTTCAGGAACTAAATCCCATCAAAGATTTCACTGGCAAATTTTTTCAATTAGAGTTTTCTGACCATCACCTCGGTAAACCAAAACTGACCCCCAAAGAGGCCATGGAAAAGGGTGTCAACTTTGAGGCCCCTCTGAAAGTTACCGCCAAACTGACAAATCTCCAAACCAAAGCAGTTCAGGAACAGGAGATCTTCTTAGGTGATATCCCCTTGATGACCTCCGTCGGCACCTTCATTATTAACGGCGTCGAACGCGTCGTGGTCAACCAACTCGTCCGCTCGCCGGGCGTTTTTTATACTCGGGAGTTGGACCCAAATAGCGGCCGTTTCCTTTATCATGCTGAGATCCGCCCCCTTTTCCGCGGTTCCTGGCTGGAGTTCATCGTTTCCCGAAATGATCACATCTCCGTTAGAATTGACCGCCACAGGAAGATCTCGGCAACGACCCTGATTCGCGCTCTTGGTTATGAAACCGATGATGAGATCAGAAATCTCTTCAAGGATATTGATACTGATACTGATCACAGCTACATCGAAACCACACTTTTGAAGGATACTAGCAAGAATACTAACGAAGCTCTTCTCGAGTTTTATGACAAGATCCGTCCCGGCGAACCCGCAGTTGTCGAGAATGCCAAAAACCTCTTCCATCAAATGTTCTTTGACCGCCGCCGCTATGACCTCGGTTTGGTCGGCAGGTACAAGCTCAACAAAAAACTGGGTTTGAATCTCCCGATCGACGAGAACCATGTCACCCTCGACAAACAGGACATTATTGCCGCGATCCGCTTCATTATCGGACTCCAAAATGGCGTCGGCAAGGTTGACGACATTGACCATCTGGCCAATCGTCGCGTCCGCCGCGTCGGCGAATTGGTGAACCAAACCGCTTTTCGTGTCGGACTCCTCCGTTTGGAGCGCTCCATCAAGGAAAAAATGAGTATGGCTAAGGCCGAGGACCTGCCGACTCCCTCAGCTCTCATCAATCCTCGTCCTATCATCGCCTCCGTCTATGAGTTCTTCCGTAGAAACCGCTTAAGCTCTATTCTCGAACAGGTCAACCCTCTTTCTGAGATTGACAACCTCCGCCGACTTTCCGTTATGGGTACCGGTGGCGTCACCCGCGAGCGCGCCAGCTTCTCCATGCGTGACATCAATGCTTCCCAATATTCCCGCATCTGTCCGGTCCGAAGCCCTGAAGGTCAAAACATCGGTCTTGTTACTTATCTTGCCCTCTATACCCATATCAACGAATTCGGCTTCCTCGAGTCTCCCTATTTCAAGGTCGAGAAACAGGAAAAGGGCGGCAAAACCGTCATGAAGATCACTGACAAAATCGAATACCTCACCGCCGATGACGAAGAAAAATACTACGTCACCCACGCCGAAGTCGGTCGGGACGAAGATATCATTACCGACAAATGGGTCGCCGCCCGTTATGATGGTCAGTTCATCGAGGTTGATACCACCCTGATCCAATATATAGACGTCGTCCCTCGTCAGGTCGTTGGCACTTCTGCTTCTTTGATTCCTTTTGTTCACCACGATAACGGTACCCGTGCCCTCATGGGTTCCCATATGCAAACTCAAGCCGTGCCTCTCT
>CAYQLI010000086.1:0-3079 GCA_964418355.1 uncultured Pseudomonadales bacterium
TGGTAATGGGGGCGACGGGGTCGTTCATTTTTATCGTGGCCGATTTGTTCCCAAAGGTGGACCTGACGGCGGTGATGGCGGAAAGGGCGGTAACGTGTATATTGAGTCCGACGCCAACCTTTCGACCTTGGACCACTTTGCTTACCGGCAGAAACTCGAGGCAAAAAATGGCCGTCCGGGTGGAAAAAGTAAGAGTAGTGGTCCCGCCGGAGACGATCTTCATATCAAGGTGCCTCTGGGAACCGTGGTCAAGTTTGTAAAAACGACTGCGAATCCTTCGGACATACTTGGGACGTCGGATACTCCGGAGAAAGTAATTGATTTTGACAAAGCAGGCATGGAGGAGCTGGTTGCTAAGGCAGGCAGGGGCGGCCGGGGAAACTGGCGATTTCGAAGTTCGAGGAACACTACGCCGATAGAAGCTGAAGTAGGAGAACCGGGAGAAGAATGGCAAGTGGAGATGGACCTGAAACTTTTGGCTGACGTGGGACTGGTGGGGCTACCAAACGTGGGTAAATCAACACTTCTTTCAATCCTTTCGGCGGCGCGCCCCAAGATCGCGGATTATGAATTCACGACGCTGGAGCCGAATTTGGGGGTACTCCGGTTGTCTCCTGACAAATCGGTGGTCATCGCGGATATTCCCGGATTGATCGAAGGCGCAAGCGAAGGAAAAGGATTGGGAATTCAATTCTTGCGTCACGTTGAACGGACGAAACTAATAGTTCATTTGTTGGCCTTGAAGAATGGAGAAGAGACCTTGTCGGTAGATGAGGCTGTGGAAAAATTAGCGGCTAATTACAAGACGATCAGAAAAGAATTGACGGCTTATGCCAAGGAACTGGGGAAGAAGAAAGAAATTGTAGTCTTGAATAAAATAGATCTTCTTCCAGCGGAAAATGTTGATGGGATTGTAGCTGGTCTTGCCAAGAAAAAAATCAAGGTGATCAAGCTTTCGGCGGGAAATCTTTCCGGTCTTTCTGATCTGAAGAAGAAGGTTTCGGTGGCACTTTCCTCTCTTGGGCTTTGATGGAGCGGCAGATGGGGCAATACTTGGGAGCAGGGACGCCCTTGCTTTCATAGAAAGCCTGTTCGCCTTCGGAAAAAACGAATTCATTGCCGCAGTTTTCGCAGATGAGGATTAGGTCGGCCATGTTTGTATTTTACCCCATTGATGATAGGATGATGGTATATATGTTGACTGATAATGACCTAAAAAAGATCGGTGAGGTGTTTGACCAGAAGATCGAAGAGAAAGTTGGGCCTATTATTGAAAAACATCTGAGGCCAGTCAAGGAAGATATTTCACATATTCGGAAAGATATAAAGACGATGGTTGGTTATTTTGACAGAGAGTACTTGGATTTAAGAAAACGGGTTGAAAGAATTGAATCCCATTTAAAGATTTCCGTATCATAGTTCTCAGCTAAATGTGGACCCGGGGGGAATTGAACCCCCATTTGTGCAATGCGAATGCGCCGTTCTACCGTTGAACTACGGGCCCTTCGAGGTTATTTTACCAAGAATCAGACTTTTAGGAGTGAGGTAAGAAAATTGGCGGTGGCAATTGCGGCTTGTTCACCTGGTTCGCCCTGGCCGATCGGGTTGATGATGAAGACATCGGCGCGGCCGGCGGCGACAGAAAGTTCCCAGGCGGCGCGGGCGCTTTTGTCTTTGTGGATATTGGGACGGAATTTGGGTAGCCAGCTCTCAGAATAGCTTTTGTAGTTCATTTGGGGCAAAACAAAAAGGGAAAGAATAAAAGGGGGATCCTCCGGATACATTTTGGCGACGGCTTTGGCTAGTTTCGGCCAGCCACTAATCTCGATATGGGAAACGGCAATATGGGCGCGGGAGAGGGCATGGGTAATACTTTCAGGAGGCAGACCATAGTGGCCGGTGCTTTGCTTGGAGTAGCCAATCAGGTTGTCTTTTTCCAATTCAGCCAAAATTTCGGTTTCGGAAAGGAAAAAATAATCTTTCTTGTGTGCCTCGCCCTCTCGCATCGGTCTTGTAGTGGCGGTGATCATTTTCGCGATAAGTCCCGGTCGGTGAGACTCGATCCATTGCCTGATGGTGTCCTTACCCCCGGCGGGGACTCCGGAGAGGCTGACGATGAGATCGCTCAAGTTACCCGCGAGTTTGGCCAGGAGAGTTGCCAGTTCCGGTTTGACCCAGACTAGCTCTCCGGCATCTACGGGCACATAGAGGGCATATTCCGGGGAAATATCAGCCAGGGTACGCGGATGAAGCGGTGCCTCAAGTCGAAGCAGTTGCTCGATGATAGCCGTGTCAACTTTTTGGTCACCCGCTTCGATAAATTTTGGCATAATATATTAAGAAATATTACCTTGATAATTAGCATGGCACAACTGGAATTTATCTTCATCAATGGCAGGGGTAGCAGCGGTAAGGATACTCAGGCGGATCTGCTGGTCGAGGCCGACCCTATCGCGGTGCGAATCTCCACCGGGGATATTTTCCGGGGTGCCAGTTCACCCGATGGTGAGTACGGTAAGTTTTTCCCTTTGGTGGGGCCGCATGTAGAAGCAGTCAATGCTGGAGGGTTCCTGCCTGATGAGGTGATGTTACCCATCGTTGCTGAGGTGGTCAGAGAACTGTCTGCGGTTGGGAGGGAGCGCTTTGTTTTTACCGGGTTTCCTAGAACCATTGGTCAGCTAACGAAATTAAGGGAGTGGCTCATGAGTTTCAAGAAAGAGACGATGGTTGAGGCACATTTTGTCTGCCTGGCAGTTTCTGAAGAGAGATCAGTGACCCTGGCGCGAGAGCGGCGGATCCGGGCGCTAACGGAAGGCCGTCCAGTCCGCAAGGATGATAAGGAGGAGACTTTGGTGGTTCGATTGACTCAGTATCGGGAAAAGGTGGAACCCATGTTTAAGTGTTTGATCGAAGACCCTGAATATCCGCTGATCGTGATCAAAGGAAATCGAACCATCGAGGAGGTGCATCGGGATCTGGAGGGGAGACTGGAACAAAGAAAAAAGACGGGGGTGGAAGTGGTGGTGTAATGGTGGACCCGGAGGGAATTGAACCCTCTTCTATTCCATGCCATGGAATT
>CAYQLI010000086.1:3089-4489 GCA_964418355.1 uncultured Pseudomonadales bacterium
CCATCGAGGAGGTGCATCGGGATCTGGAGGGGAGACTGGGAGGCAAAAAGGCGGGGGTGGAAGTGGTGAAGTAAGGGTGGTGTGTATCGCAAAGCGATTCTAGTTCATGGTGGACCCGGAGGGAATTGAACCCTCTTCTATTCCATGCCATGGAATTGTTACTACCGGTGAACTACGGGCCCTTTCGGAGACTATATTATAGATCAGGCTCGCTAACGATTCCAGCTCAAGCTGAATTTTGCTGTTCAGATAATCAACTTTTAAAACTCCTTTGTAGTCTGGCTTCTGGGTAGGTATGCCTATAGTTCTTGGGTCGATGCGGGTTTTATAAAAGTATTCTTTGGGTACATCTGTTACTTTTTGCCAGTATTTTTCAAGCCCCTTTATATTTTGGTCAGCTCGACACTGAACCGTGCATCTTACTTTTTCTATTCGGAAGTCAAAACAGAATTTGAGTAATTCAATAAAAAGAACGACTATTTTTGGGTCAGAATTCCCCAAGCTAAATGCCGATCCAGTCTTATGCTTAGAAGCCTCTCCGAGGCAGAGCATCGCTAAAGCAATTTTGGCAATATTTTTCTCTCTTATCTGATGAGAAATCGGGTCATTAATTTTCTCAATCTTATCGAAAAATTCTTCTCGTTTTATTTTGTTTATTTCAACAGCGATTGATCTTGCCTTCCCAAGGTGTTCCGTATTGAGTTTGGCAATTCTTTTCTGATAGCTAGCGGGTAGGGAAATATCACGACACCATTCAGTCAGAGTGCTTTTTGGGATTCTTTGTTTGACGACTGTGATAATTTCGCCGTAAGTCTTACCTTGATGGCGCAGATCCTTGACTGTTTGAATGATTTCTTTTGGATATCTCACAATATTATCGTATCACAGACCAATTCCATGTGGAAATATTTGCTGGGGTTCAATTTATTTTTCAAAGAGATTTAGCTAAGAAAATCAACCTCACCCTGTCAGAGTACTGACGTCCCTCTCCGTGGATACTGAGAGGGAAAAGCTGAAGAAGTTATTTTGTAGGCAGGCCGGGGGCGGCTGAGTTATCGAGATCTACCTTCGTTTTTGCCGACGGGATCGGAGTAGGAGTAACTAACTCAGTGCCCGGTTTTTTATCGGTGGTAGCGGCCGGAGCCAACTTCTCCAATTCCTTGAGTTCGTTTTGAGCCTGTTGGTAGTCCTTCCCATTTGGGTCGAGTAATTGGACCACAATCCGCATTTCAGCCAGGGCCTTGGCATATTCCTTCTTGGTTTTGAAGAGGATCGAGAGATTGTAATGGGCATTGGCCCAGTTAGGCTTCAAATTGATAGCCTGCTCATAGAGCTTCTGGGCGGAGTCATAGTCCTTGACGGAGAAGAAAACACCGCCGAGTTCGAGACGGAGACGGGCA
>CAYQLI010000087.1:0-4175 GCA_964418355.1 uncultured Pseudomonadales bacterium
AGCGAGCAGGGTTGTCAGTATATTCTAGTTACCCATTCGGAATCTCTTATAAATTCGGACACCATCAGCAATGTTATCCGGCTTTCGCTCGATGAAAGCGGCTACACGAAAGTCAATCAACCGGCCATTACCACTGATCAAAAGTGGCTTGTGAAGATTTTGGATAATAAACGCTCCACACACGCGTTTTTTGGAAGTAAAATCTTATTGGTTGAAGGAGATACAGACCGATACTTTTTCCGTGCGGTGCTTGGTGAAATAGAAGAAAAACTCAAAAAAGGTTTGGTTCAAGATATTACAGTTTTGGATATCAATGATAAAAAGAAAGATTCAGAATGGAGGAATTTATTTGATGCTTTTGGCTTGAAAACATTCTTTATAACCGATCTTGATTACACCTGGAAATTTTATCCATCCGAAGCCGTAGCTAAAATCAATACTGCATCACTCACCTCCCAATTCTTAACTAACCACACGGATGTTATTACAAAGATCGAATCAGAATACCCGAATCGAACTTATATATTGAAGGAAGGAGATTTGGAAATTTACCTTAGTATCCAAAAAGATCTTACCAATGTCATTGATTTTTGCCAGAACAATCTAAAGACATATCTTACAAATGGCACAAGTACAAAGATTCAAGAGCTGAAGAAAATTTTGTCCAGTATTACAGGAGAAAACGAAACTGATCTGTGGTGAACACCAGAAGTCATCGCCAGAAAACCTATCGCCAAACTCCAAAAAAGATTCAGGGGGTGCGCCATCTTAATAAGTATTAATCAGAATTAGCTAATATTACTCTGGAACAAATGTCTAGCTGTTATTCATAAAACCAGCTGTAGTCGGGATCAACCACTTCTTTAATCTGACTTCTTAGCATTTTGTGTTTGCTGTCCTCGAAGACGGTCTGCCAGGTGCCCTCGTACAGATGTCTTTCTACCTCACCATCGACCCAATTTTGGGTCATGAATTTGACGAAGACGGTATCTTTCTTCCCAGCCACTTTCTCCGTCTTAAAAACTACAACGTCAATAATGTTGATGAACCGGTTGGTCCATTCATCGAAATTGGTTTTTGCCAGATACTCCGTACTGAGGAGATCGAAGCCGGCTTTCATATCCCGCACTTTTAGATAGGTGTAGTAAGCCTCGACGGCTTTTTCGGGAGAGGCTGTAGGTTCGAGATCGAGTTTGGTCACGTCTTTGTCGGTAAATGAATATTTGAGACTGTCTACAAAGTCGGAGGCGATGAAGAAGGAAGCTCCGGAAACACCGGACGTATTGACTCCGACAACCTGACCACACTTGTCCACCAGCGGCCCGCCACTCATACCCGCGACCAGATTGATGTTTGTTTGGAGATAGCCGACGGGAGATTTTCTACTCCTCCGTAGGGCGATGAACTTGCCTCCGGTGATGGTAGCTTCACCAGTAATATCTGTTCCCAAGGGAAAACCGACGGCAATGAGGGGTTCCTCCTCGACTAGTTGCAATGGGACCATCATTTCCAGGACCATGTTGGGGTATGAGCCTTCGACAGTGATAAGGGCCAGATCAGCCTCTTTGTCCCCGACAATTGATTTTGCAGCAGTGAAGCTGCCATCCCAGAAGATGATTTTGGGTGAGGGTTCACCGGTGATGACGTGGAAGTTGGTAAGTATTTCGTGGTCAGAGATAAAAAAACCGGAACCTTCGGAATATCCGCCGACCACTCTGACCACGGAATGGCGAAGTTTTTCGTTGAGGTTTGGGGCGCAGAGAAACTTCGAGAAGCGACCATAGTTTGATTTGATGTAATCGGTCATCACGACGAGGGAGATGAGAACATAGATGACAAGCAAAATAATGAAGACGGATTTGAGGAAATTTTTGAGACTGCGGAAAGGGAAGACGATGGCATCAAGAATGATCTTTAGGATGGAGATGATAAAGCGAATAATCAGCTTCGTCAGATAATAGATCGTGTAGGTGACAAATTTGAACGGGAAGAAATAAATCGGGTAGATCAGCTTGGCCAAGAACCCCCTCACTTTTTGTAAGCGTAACTTTACAGCCTTTTTGATTCTTGCGAATATTTTTAGAACAAGCCTGGCCATGGGTTAGATTCTATACCAAGTGCTATCATAACCTTATGGATTATGCCTCGTTCAAGGATGAGATCGACCTAGATGAGCTATTCGAAGAGGCAGCAAGGTTTGTGATTGATTCCCAAAAAGCCTCGGCCTCTCTTCTACAAAGACAGTTATCAATCGGCTACGCCCGAGCTGCTAGGATACTCGATCAACTAGAGATGGCTGAAATAGTTAGTAAAGGTGACGGGGCCATGCCCCGCGATGTCCTGATTTCCTCATATGACGACTATCTAGCAAGTTCCGGCAAACATCCCGTAACTGTAAGAGCCGTAGCGAAAGTAGAGGAGATTCCCGAATGGACGCCAGTAGACCTTTCCAAAACGCCCTTCTCCTCTTTTCAGAAAAAGTTCAAGGATGGTCAGAAAGTCCATCTCCCCGTTGGATTTTCACAAGGTGGGAAGGTAATCACATATCCCATCTCCGATCTCGGTGGCATTTTTATTTTCACAAATAAAATTTGTCGCTCCCTAACCCTTCTTGACACGATCTTGGACGTTATGGCAAGCACCTACAGCCCAGACTTGGTTAAATTTCTTGTCTACGACGAAGCGGGCCAGATTTCAGACGTACACTTGAAACCTGGTCTGGTTACGCCAGTAATCAAAAGTTACGATAAGTGGGAAAACACCTTAGGGTGGGCATTACATGAACTCAATTGCAGAAACAAGCTATTTCGGGAAGTGGGGGCAAAGAACATTGAGGAATATAACAAGTTGGGGCACGTTACCATGCCCAGAATGATCATCGCCATTAATGATCCGTCGGAAACAATGATTTTTTCAGACCCAATTCCGAACGCACTTCAAAGGATCATATCCTCCGGTAACCAAGCGGGGATTCACCCAATCATTTTGGCACCAATGAACGACAAAAAGTTCGCGAAGATCCTCACCACCGTTCCCAGCAAGATCGTCTTCAAGACATTCTCTGTTCCTCAAGCTGATCTCCTTGGTACCGATGATGCCTTCGACCTGTCCAATCCCAACGAGTTTATCTTCATCCCTCCTTATGGGAAAGTGGAGAAACTATTTATTAGGGTTTAGTAAAGATGGATGCCTGCAAACAGGCACTTTGCCAGAGGCAAATACATCCAAACCGAAATTGAAGATGGCTAATGCGGGGTATAATATGCACACGATGAATTGTCATGGGTGTGGTAAGTCAGTAGCCTATGTGTATCAAACTCCTGAAGGTGCTGTTGTTTGCATAGATTGCCAGTTCAAGATGCAACAAGTTAATGAAATGGGGCAGCGAAGTGCAGAAAGAATGATTAACTATCTAACAGGTGAGATGGAGGCTGTAACAGGTATCTCTACAAACTGGCCGAGATTCCCGGAGCCAAAACCACCAGTACACATGCACAATCCTACTGTTAACTCACTTCAAATTAGCGATAGTGTAATCGGAGCGGTAAATCAAGGATATGTCGAAAGTATGAATGTAGCTTTAACGAATGTTTCAAAAGATAATGTAAAAGCAGCACAGTTAATGAAGGTTTTTTCTGACGCAATCCTTTCTACTCAGGCTATGGCAAAAGAAGACAAAGAGGCGTTACTACAGCACTTGAGCTACCTGACTGGCCAGCTTAAAACTCCCAATAATAAAAGACCTTTAACTGTGATTGCCGAATTGTCTACCATAATAAGTGCGGCCGTGACAAACTATCCTGTATTAAATGCAATTTGGGAAAAGATTTCAGGACTATTTACATGAAAGTATGAAATTAAGTGCCTGCGAAGCAGGCATATTGACCGACAGGTCAATTCCTGTCTCAATCCTTAAATGTCAGCTAGTAAAATCATCTCCTAACTAGCTGATATTTATATGGCAAGATTGATAAACGAGCCATATATTAAGATAGCTTCGTCCGCTAGGACGAACATACGGATGTGATTGCGCCAGCAAGCACTTTGCCGGAAGGCAAATTTATCCCGACCGAATTGGAGTTGCGAAGCTTCGACTTTGAGGGCGGGATACCGTATCCTAAAAATCGCGCGCAAAGGCCCCGCTAAGCGGGGCAGCGAGGCGAGAGCCGAACGAA
>CAYQLI010000088.1:0-4170 GCA_964418355.1 uncultured Pseudomonadales bacterium
TCAGGCGATCAACCCGGGTCTGACCTGGCAAACCGCCCCTCTTCCTCAGTTGCCGGATGTCGAACCGATCAACTGGGTTTCCATGTGGATCGAAACCGTTCCCAAGAATGCCCCTCACCCCCAGGAAGCCTGGAAATTTGTCAGTTTCCTGGCCTCAGCGAAGGCTCAACAGCTCCTCTTCGAGTCGGCTGTGAAGGAAAGGAATTTTGCCGATGTCCCGGCAAACAAAGCTGTCGCCCAGATAGCTTCTCAAAACCCGGTTGATGCCGCTCTGGTCGCCGGACTTGCGAATGCCAAAACTTTTTACACCGCCAGTCTGACCCACGACAACGAAACTGCCCTTAACTCCAGGTTGATCAAGTATCTCGAGGACGCTGTTAACTCGACGATCAAACGACAGGAATCCGGTAAAACCACCGAAACCCTAAACCTCGGCTTTAACCAGGTTCTTTCCCAATATCGCCTCGTTAACCCACTGCCCACACCCACTGGTCAGTAATATGGGTAGCCTACAAAGTTCGGTCGCTCTCACCAAAAAATATGCCGCCTACTTTCACGGGCATCTCTCTGATGCCGATCTTCACCGCTGGCTAATTTCTGGAAAAACTTACCCGATCAAAACTCTTAAAGCTCTGTTTCCCCAAAAACAAAAGATCCAGCCAAATAATTCCGAGGCCCGAAAATTTATCCTAGCCAGAAAAGTGGCCAGACTTTTATCGTACCTACCGACGATCTCGACGATCGCCATCACCGGTTCGTTAGCTGTTAATAATTCAAAACCAAAGGACGATATTGACCTAATGATCATCACCCGGTCTGATACCCTCTGGCTTACCAGACTCCTGGTTGTTCCATTGGTCGGTCTTCTCTTCAAACGCCGATTACCTAAATATCAAATCTCAAATAACAAATCTCAAATCGCCGATGCCGTTTGTCTCAATCTTTGGCTTGATGAATCTGCCCTGGCTGTGCCGGCCTCCAAACGAAACCTCTACACCGCCCATGAAGTTCTTCAGGCCTTGGCCATTTATGATCGGGATGGGACATATTTTCGTTTCATCAAAGCCAATTCCTGGACCAAAAAATACCTCGCCAACGCCTACAAAATCGCTCTATCCAGTAAAGGCAGTGCAGGAGGGGAACAAACGGCGCAGCAATGTGATTTTCGCGCCCGCAGCGATCCCGGCGAGTACTCGAGACCGGTAGTTCGAGGACGTAGAAAATTATATTGCGAGCCGAACATGTTTATTCGAGCCCTAAATACGTTGGCCTTCAAACTCCAATACCTCTACATGAAAAAGCGTATCACCCACGAAACCGTCACCCTTCACTCTGCCTATTTCCACCCCCGCGACCTTTCCCAACCCCTGGAAAAATATCTAGGTAGGTTCAGCTGAGCTATAATCTGCCAGATGCCAAAGGAAAAACTAAGAGATCTCGCTATCAGTCGGGAACTCAATGATCAAGTCAAAAGTGTTGCCGCTCATATCATGATGGATCTCGAAAAAGAGGTCATCTGGCACCACCCCAACAAATTCACCCCCCTTGCTATATTTGTGTTCGGAAGTTTACTTGATAACGGTCGTTTCGATTGTGAAATATCGGTGGGAAAGCGAAGTGACTTTGATTTTATTGTTGTCGTTGCCGAAAACTTTATTGCGGACGACTTCTATCGCATTGGCGGACATTGCTCACCTTCAAATGTAGCCAACTTTGTCATGTTAAGACACCATATAGATCCGAAGGACGACTGGAACTGCGATCGTGATGTTGATGTCGTCGTCATGTCACCCCAAAATATTGACTGGGAGATAAGCAGGATCGAATCACTCACTGATGAAGAGGTCATCGGTATGCTCGTCGATGATGCCTATCTTACTGCTCTAGCCTCGGGGGTGGCATTACTAAACCACCTCGATGAGCATCAGCTTAAAGGACTATTCAGACTCCAGCGGATCTACCACAGCCTGGACGTGAAAACCAGTCATTAAGCGTTATACTAAATCTGATGCAGCCTTCGCTTTTTGTCACTTATATCTACCAGCCTTTCTTTAATATCCTGGTTTTCATCTATTGGGCTCTCGGCCAGGCAGGGATTCCGGATATGGGTATTGCCGTGATCGTCTTTGCCGTCGTCGTCCAAATCATTTTATTACCCCTAAATCTCTCCGCCGACCGCTCCGAAAAAGAAAAAGCTGCCATCGCCGCGAAAATCAAAGATATCGAAAGGAAATACCGATCCGATCCGGTCAAGTTACGTGCAGAAAGCAAGGCAATCATGAGGAGCAACCCCGGTGCTGTGGTCGGGGAAACCATCAATATCATCATCCAGGTCATCATCATCCTGATGCTTTATCGCATCTTCAAGACCGGCCTCGAAGGTGAAGATCTCCATTTGCTTTATTCATTTATCCCCGAGGTCAAAACGCCCATTAACCTTATGTTCCTCGGCCAATTTGATCTTTCCCAAACCAATACAACCCTCAATATAATTCAATCCCTGCTGATTTTTGCCATCGAGGCCCTACATATGCTTTTCTCCCCCGACGCCGCCAGTCGGCGCCAGTTCCTTTCTTTGGCCATTTTTCTGCCGATCACTGCCTTCCTTATCTTTATGGTCCTTCCGGCTGGGAAAAAGCTCTTCATCATCACCTCGCTTCTTTTTTCAATTGCCGTTTTGTTGATTAAGCAAGCCCTATTTTGGTATCATACCCTTACAGGAGAGATCTCACCTCGATTAGAAGAGCAAAAGACCGCAACCTCCTAAACTATGGCTGATTTTGACAAACTAGTGGTTGGCTTTCTCGTGGATGAAGTCGTCGGCGGCTTCTTCATTTCCGTCCCCCCCGGACACATTGCCTGCATCTACGACCGTGGCTACGGTGTCTTGAAAAAAGTCTGGGGACCCGGCCTTCATCTGAAGATCCCTTTCTGGCAGATTGCCAAACTCTTCAATGCCCAAATTCTCGAATACACGATTCGCCACGGTTTTGATATCAACAACAAAGAAGCCCTGGGGGACGAACCGATCCTGACTACCACCAAGGACAATAAGAGTATCAGTATCGAGGGCTCGATCCTCTTCAAGATAGATAAGGCCAATGCCCCCGAACTTTGGGAAAATATCGGTGATAATTTTGTCAGCAAAGTGGTCCGCCCCTACAGCCGGTCCCGAATCAGCCACGTACTCTCTGAGATCAACAGTAAGGATATTCCACACAGTCGTGGTCAGATCGAAGAAACCCTCAAAAATGAGCTCAACCAGCTCTTCTCTGACAAGGGGATCATCGTCGAAGGCATCCTCCTTTCCGAAGTCAAAATTCTCGAAAATGCCTCCGGCTCAGAGCATGTCGTTTTTGCCTCTCCCACCAAATAGTTGCAGTCATTTACCCCATAATATATAATCCTCCTCAGTAATCGTCTTGATTACCCGCACATTAAGGAGAAACCGATGTTGTCAGAATCGTTTGCTCTACTGGCACGCCTATGTGCCCAGCTTCAACAGGCCGGGCACGATGTCATCTGCACAGCCAAGGATGAATCTTCATGGGCCTGGATGTTCATCCAAGATCCCGGCGGCGAGGTCGGCACCTATGAAATCGCAGTCATGGATATTGACCTGAACCTTGACGACTTGCTGGTCCGCTGCCCCAGCTGGCAAAAGGACATCTCACAGCACGAAACCATCAGACAGGCCAATCTCCGCCTAGTTGGCCGCTTGGTCAAGGGTGGAGTTTCCTGGGCATTCAACCAGGAGATCGTGACTGTGCGGGTCGGGGAGCAAGTTTACTTCCTGATCGTCGCCAACGCTTGCCTTCCCTGAGGACAAGCTTGCCCAAAACCCATACGCCCCCGGCCCAACCCCGGGGGCATTTCATATCTCTTTCCTTTATACTTAAGCTATGCCCGCCACCAACTCTCGCGCGGTTCTCGAAATTCGCCCCGCCAAGGACTCTCTCGTCACCTACGAGAATTTTGTCCACGTCCTGGCTTCACTCCGAAACACCCTAAAGACCTCCCTCCTGCTTCGCCTCTTTGGCAAGCTCGATACCATCACTCTGGAGATGGCCAGCCTGAACCAAACAATCTTTTTTGTGGTCACTTGTCCCGAAAAGATCGCCCCCCTGGTCAAAGCCCAAATTGCCGCCCAGTATCCCGATGCCATCATCA
>CAYQLI010000089.1:0-478 GCA_964418355.1 uncultured Pseudomonadales bacterium
ATCCCCTTGGCACTCCAGTTTACCTCCGCGGAGGGCCGGTCTCGTTTCTCCGGTGTCTCGGTCTTTGCCGATTCCGGGCCGCTTTGGGAGGCCTTGGAACTTCGCCGCGAGGACAATAGTTCTCTCTTTGCCAAAGTTCTCCACAGCCGTTATGTTACCTACTCATATAGATTCGCGAAAAACTATCTCTCCCATTTCTCACCCAGATTCTTGTTTATTACCGGCGATGAGATCGCCCGGAGCAAAGTTTCGGGCATGGGCCAGGCCTACCTCTGGACGGCGCCGTTCTTCCTTTTCGGACTTTATTTTCTTTGTGCGAAGAAAAGCAGGGAAGCCGGCCTCGTCATGAGTTGGCTGTTCATTGCTCCTCTCGCCGCCGCCCTGACTTTTCAATCCCCCCATGCTCTGCGGGCGCAAAACATGGTCTACCCGCTCACCCTGGTCACCGCCGTTGGCCTCTTTGAGTTCCTGGCCTTCA
>CAYQLI010000089.1:488-4129 GCA_964418355.1 uncultured Pseudomonadales bacterium
TAGCCGGTAGCTTCAGCCAGCCGGCCAACACTTCCGAGCACCTTGCCGCGGAGAAATTGCTGGAAGGCGGCGCTCAGGATCAGCCGCCATCGTTCGGGTTGAGTGATCTGCTCCGCAGTCTCCTTGATTCGCTTGAGGAACCCGCTCACCCTGGTCAGCGCCGTTGGCCTCTTTGAGTTCCTGGCCTTCATTTCTTCGCTCAGAATTAAATTTCTCCCTGCCATCTGTTACTTACTCCTTATCTCCTTATCCGGTTACGAGCTGGCCCGTTACTTACACGAATACTATGTCCATTATCCAAAGGAATTACCCTACGCTTGGCAATACGGCTTTGACCAGATCAACGCTTATGTAAAAAGCCATTCCGATCAGTTCGATCGCATCATCATCTCAGACCGCTATGACCAGCCTTATATTTTGACAGCCTTTTTCACCGCCTATCCACCGGACAAACTTCAGCAGCAGATCAAACTGACCCCCCGTGACAAATTTGGTTTTTCCACTGTCACTGACTTTGATAAGTACCAATTCCACCGGATTGATTTCGGCAAGGACAGTCAATCGCCCAATACTCTCATTATCGTCGCTGACGAAGGCGCCCCTGATAATCTAGCAATTGATCGGATTCTCGACCCGGCGGGAAACACGATGTACCGGATCTACGACACCAACAAACTAAAATGACGATTACCAAAAAACACAACCTGCTTCTCTTATTTTTGGTCGCCGGCGCGATGCTGTTGCGTCTGTTTCAATTCCCCAAAGTTCCCTTTAGTCTCTTTGCTGACGAAGTTGATATTGGTTACCAGGTGCTGTCCTTCCGGGAAACCGCCAAAGATTATTACGGCAATCTTCTTCCCCTCCAGTTTCGCTCTTTCTCTGATGTCCGGACCAGTCTCCCCATTTACGCGACTATCTTGGTGTCTTATCTTCCAGGAGTTTCCCTCGAATTGGCGGTCAGGCTAACCCCACTCCTTTTTTCTTTCGGTAGCCTTTTCCTGATCTATTTCTTTATGAATTCTCTCTGGGAGGTATTTAAATTAGAAAAACCCAAGGGACCTTTCCTTCCGGGACACTTCGCCGTTTTCATCCTCGCCCTGACCCCCTGGCATTTCACCTATTCCCGGACCGGTTTTGAGCTAAGCCAGCTCCTTTTCGCCAATCTCCTCGGCTTTTATCTATTTTTCCGTTACCTAAAATCTCATCGCGGCTTAACTCTGATCTGCTCTCTTCTGGTCCTCGGTCTCACCCCAATGATCTACAGTACCGCCAAACTGGCGGTCATCGGTTATCCTCTCGTTCTCTGGCTTTTTTCCGACCCCGGCGGTAGAAAACAATTATGGCAACGTTGGTACCTGGGCCTACTCGTTTTTATCCCACTGGCAGTTCTCCTAGTGAGCGGGGGAGCGGGTCAGCGTTTTTCTGAAATTGCCATTTTTACCGACCCGACGACTTCGACCGAGGTTGACTTCCAAAGACAGTTGGATCTCGGCTACGAAAAGGCGATCGGGTCCTCGCCCAGCCTAATCACCAAGTTGGTTCACAACAAAGCCACCTTTGTCCTGAGACGATTCATAAATAACGCCCTCACTCCTATCTCTGCCGGTTTTCTTTTCATCGCCGGCGACCCGAACCTGCGTCATGCCCTGCCGAATTGGGGAATGCTTCTGAAGACTTTTCTGATTCCTCTTTCCTTAGGCCTTTTTTTCCTCTTCAGCCGCCCTTCAGCCAAATTGACCATCTTTTTATTTCTTTTAACTGCCCTGGCCATTATCCCCTCGGCTCTGACACGTGACGGCGCGGATCATAGTTCACGTCTGTTTATGTTGCTATTACCCCTGACTATCCTGATCACCATGGGTTGGATCTACCTTGGCCGTTATCGCTTGGGGATTTTGGTTTTGGCGATCATCACCTTGGCCGAGTCTTTCTTCTTTTTCCATGATTACTTCAAACATTATCCTTATGAAGCCGATGTGAACTTTCATTACGGTATGAAGGAAATCGTTCAAATGGCAAAGGCAGAAAGTAAGGTTACCGTGATCTCCCCGAGGTACGAGCCGCCGCTGATCTTCTACCTTTTTTACAATCACTTCCCCCCGGAGAAATTCCAAAGTCTCATGAAAGAGAAAAAGTTCTATCACGAGATCGGCAAAGACCTTAATTTGGAGGGTTATCGGATTGGCGACGATCCGGTCTATATTGCTTTCGTAGCCAACCAAAATGCCGGCAATCTTTATCCGGTCAAAGGCGTCTTTTATATCACCTATTTGGAAGCAGTTGCCATCTACCACGATTGGCAGAAACAAATGACTCCCGTGGTCAGGTCCCCTTCAGGCCTGCCCATCTTCTACCGCATTGAGGCGGACAAATTAGTTCAGTGAAAAACCCAGGTACAATGGCCGGCCCAGATCGTCGTTGACCGAAAATATTTCCCGCCAGCCTTTGGTTTGAGGTTCATTCGCAAAAAGTTTTTCCATCGTCGTCACTAGGATCGCCTTGGGTGTGACCTGGGCGACACTCCGATCAATCTCTCCGACCCGGTATCGGCCAAAGGAAATAATTTTTGGGAAGACCGGATCAGAGTAATATATCGAAGGGTCAAAAGCCCGCTCGGCCTGCATTTGCTCCGGCGGAAACCTGAGAGCCAGGGCCAAATTGGGGTAGACATCATTGGGAATATCAATAAAAATAGTTTGTTCTTGATAATGGGAAAGCCCGATGGCTAGCCTCTCGATCCCACCATTCCATTCGGCGATCTGGCCGCGCTTCATCACCATCAGCGCAGAGTAGAGTGACACGGAAGAAGACGCCAAGACCAGGGAGACCAATATTAGTTTTAAGCCGCTCCCGCTAACCTTATCCAGGATCCACATTATTCCCAAAGCGATCAGGACTGCATAGGCAGGGAACATCGGCAAAGCCCGCAAGGTGGCAAAAGGGTCCTGGGTGATTGCCGCCGGGATCGGGGCGATCGCCAAAGTCACCCCAACCCATTTGGCGATCATCTTCTTTTTCTCCATGAAACAGAGATACGCCCCTACCCCCCAAGGAACTACCATCCAGGGGTAAAAGGTAGAAAGGTCCACGAAGTGTCTCTGTCGGACAGGATCGGGTCGGAAAAATAGATTCCGGGGAGAGAAGTAGGTCAGGTAGTTGGCCGTCAGCTGGGCCACGACCGGATAACCGGTTTCCACCGGGTCCAGTTTGAGGAGGTTGCCGATCCGGTTACCGCCCGAGACATTAAAAAACATCAAATAGGCCGGGGCCGAGAGACAAAGGAAAACGAAAATGGCGCCTATCACCATTCTGGAAAATTTGTGAATCTTCCGATAAGCGACCAGCCAGGCAACAAATAACGCCGGCCCCACAAATTTGTAAGTCAAATAACTATAGTTCGCCAGACTAAAACCGACCGCAGCCAGGAACAGATACCGGCCGTCTTTCATCGCCTTCGCCAAACCATATCCCGCCACGATGAAAAAAAATAACCCGAGATTGCCTTCGAAAGCCCCCCGGCTGAAGATGATCCCCCAAGGGGACCATAACATGATTAGGGCCGAGATCACCGCCAGACGCTTGTTTTTCGTGACTTCGTGGACCAAATAGAAAAGGACAAGACATGAAAATAACCCGGCAGT
>CAYQLI010000090.1:0-4015 GCA_964418355.1 uncultured Pseudomonadales bacterium
GGCGTCGGGCGGAAGGTTGTTTTTCACATAATCATCGGCATCAATAAAAGTATCGGGAAGCCGGCCCGCCTGACTTGCCAAAAAGCTATTTAGTGAAAGCTTCCCGGTCAGGTAGGGTATGTATTTCTGAAAAGCGACCAGGCGCATCCCGAAAATAAGAAAGGCGGAGAAGGTAAAAAGGACGATGAAAAGAAGAGCGATCTTCTGTTTCAGCCGGGAGAGAAGATAGACGGCGGAGAGGATCAGGGCCGGCAAATAGGGTAAGAAATAGCGCGTTGAGGGCGGCGGGGTGAGCAAAAGCAGGAAGGTCCCCAAGATCCCATAGAGCGTGATTTTCCGGATTACTTTATTACCCGAAAGCAGGCATGGAAGGGCGAGAATGTAAACGATACCGATGACTGGCGAGAGGAAATCTTCGGAAGGTCGGGTGAGAAAGACGGGGGCGGTGATGAAACGGGAAATGATCGAAGGCGGAGCATAGTAATGGGGACTGACCTGGGCCAATTGGGTTTCCTGCATGAATTTCGTTAACAAGGGATAAATGGGGTTGCCAGTGAAGTGGAAGGCGATGTACATCCAGGGTGAAGCCAATAGAAGTGCCGTCGGCAGAATAAAGGGAGAGAAAATAAGAGAAAGGAGCAGGAGGGAACCGAGAGCGTGCCACTTCACCCCAATGGCGAGGCCCAAAAAGATTCCGGCAAAAAGTGAGCGTTTTTTGGTAAGGGGACTTTGAGTCACAAGCAGATAAAAGGCGGCGATTTCGAAGACCGTCCGGACGAGGTCAACATAGCCGCTACTTGAGAGCCAGCTGACGAGCCAAGTCGCATAGAAAAGATTGACCGCGCACAGGGAAAGCAGGATATCAGAGCTAAATTTCTTGGCGAGGCGGAAAAGCAAAAGACTGATCACCAGTCCGGAAACATACTCGACAAACTTGGGGCCGATGAAACCGAAGCGAGCAAGCAAAGGCATGCCGATCAACTCAGCCAAGCGGGGCATGGCGGAATAATAATAGAGTCCCCCGGGGAAGTACCATTGTCCTTTGGTCAAAAAAAGTTTACTTAAGGGGAGGTGATACCAGAGGGCGTCAAAGGAGAGCTCGGGCATGAAAACCCCAACGAAATTGAGAATCGCCAGGGCGACAAAGAGGATCAGGTTGAGGCGGATCAGTGTTTTGGCCATTGAAAGACACGTACGGATAATGACTGGACACTCATTAGATAAGCCTGGAAAAGCCCGGCATAGCCATCGAGGAAACCAAGTTTGATATTGTAATTCAGGAAGAATTTACCAATGGGATTAAGCAGCAGCCTTGCGAGACTAAAAGTTTTACCCTCTTTAGTAAGCTCCTTCGCGTCGATCGGACCGTAGTGAACCATTCTCTCAATAAAAGGAGCGACCAGCTCTCCCCTCTCGTGGAAAAGAGGTGGGTGCAGTTCCCCTTTTTTTCCCTTGACCTCCCAAACCTCGTGGACCGGACGAACGAAACGGCCGGCGGTCTTCCGAGCGAGCCGAAGAATTTTCATCTTTCCGGTTTCGCCGTGGTTGAGGATCTGGCTGTGATAGCGATCGAGACGGCGCAGGAAATAGCCGGAAAACTTTTCCGACTTGATGGCCCGATTTATTTCTTCGGCGAGTTTCGCGGTGACGATCTCATCATCATCAACGAAGAGGACCCAGTCTTCGTTCGCCCGGGAGAGACCGTAATTTCTCTGACCGGCGAAGTCATCGGCGAGTGGGCGGAAAAAGATAGTGAATTCTTTGAAGACCTTGGGGAGAATAGGGTGACCATCTTTTACCAGGATAATTTCATTAGCAAAAGAGACCGAGTCAATCGTTTCCCGGATATTCACTATTTCCTGATTCGTTAGAATTACGGCGGTCAACCCCATTTAACGCCTATTGTACAAGTTTGGAGAAAAGATGTTAGAAAAACTCTATTGCCAGTTTGAAAGAAATTTCGTTGACAGCCCGACGCACTAGTCTGACGATCTCCTTCAGCCGATGTCTATACGGTTTATGGACCGAAATCTTGGATAGATTATTTCTAAGCACTCTCCTGACCTTGGTAAACAGGGCGCGCTGATCCCCTTTCGCCCCTACCAGAACGACCTGTTGCGGATTAAGTTTTACCTCATCATCGAAAGGTGGCGAGATCGCAAAAGAGAGTTTACTTTTTAGTTTTGGAAACAGCGACTTGAGTCCGTAGGGGGTGTAGCGAAAATAATCAGAAGGGTGCAGATGAATTGGAAAATTTTGCTGGCTTGAAATAATGGCGATACCATTGGGTTTTAAAACTCTTTCGATTTCAGCGCAGATAAGCCAGGGCTTTTCCGTATGCTCCAGGGTTTCCAGACAAAAAACCAGATCAAATGATTTATCCGGGAACGGTAGTTTTTCGGCACTGGCAACCAGATCCACGCCGGGGCCTTTTTGCATGTCAAGACCAATGTACCCGCTTCCGCTAAATAAATTTCTCAGGTCCGCAAGTTCGTTTTGATTGACCGCCTGACGTGAACCAATCTCCAGGATCCGTCCGGGTTTGCCGAGGCAAGAAACTATTATCTCGATCGCCGCACGAAGTGGCTTGGTCATTGGGTTAGAATATAACAGATGGATCACAAAATATCAGCGATAGTTCTCAACTACAAGCATCCAAAAGACACCATTGCTTGTATCAGCGCCTTATTAAAGTCTGATGGTGGTCAAGGGGCGGACTACTACATCGTTGACAATTCGCCGGAGGAAAAATTCGAAAAAGAATTTAAAAAAACCTTTCCCAAAGTCAATTATCTTTGCTCGCCGACTAATTCTGGTTTTGCCGGCGGCAACAATCAGGCCATCAGAGAAATTCTTAGCTCAGACAGTCAATACATTCTAATAATCAACCCGGACGTCAGAGTCGGAAAAAGATTTTTCAAGCCATTATTAACTGACCTAATCAATAATAAAAGGGCTGGCATAGTTGCTCCGGCGATCAAGCATCAGCAGAAAGGGGAAACTTTTTTTGGTCTTCAGGGTACTGTTGATTGGAACACGGGCAAGGCCTCTCACCTGAATCTGCGCCGCCTACCAACCGGAATGAAAACCAGGGCGGTTCAATTCGTTACTTTCGCCTGCGTCCTGATCAGGGCAGAGGTATTCCGAAAGGCGGGTCTGCTGGATGAGCGTTACTTTATGTATTTGGAGGATGTAGATTTTTGCCTATCCGCGGGACGGACCGGTTTTGAGGTTTTGATTGATCCTCAGGTGGTGGTTAGTCACGAAACCTCATCATCCTTTGCGAAGCCGACTGATAAGTTGCTGATCAGTTTTCGGAGCCAACTGACTTTCATCAATAAATGGCTGGCCTTTCCGAAGAATATTTTTCCTACAATTTACACTCTGTTTTTCTATCCCTATCTCTATCTTCTCTGGACCTACCATTTCTACATGAAAAAGGGTTAGGCCGCCAGCACTCTTTCGAATTTCCGGAAACGACGGATAAAGACTATCAGGAAGAGGGGCACGGTGATCGCGACGCTGGCCGAGAGGGCATAAGCAACGCCGTTCACACCAAAGCGGGGTAGAAGCAGGGCAATGAACAAGAACTCGACCAAAACGGTCAGGAGGGCAAAAAATGAAGGTATTTGGGGTAGATTCATGCTTTCGAAAACGGCCGTTGGCATCGGGGTCAGAGAAGTAAGGAATAGCTGAAGCGACAGGATCTGGAGGATGGGGTAGGCGTTGTCAACCAACTCCGGATTACCGAGCCAAAGCGAAAGCAGCGGTTTGCCAAAAACAAAAATGACCGCAACGCCGAGGAGTCCTAGACTAACTACACCCGCCTGCAGCCAGATGATAAGTTTCTTCAGCTTGAGGATGCCATCCTTCGTCAGAAGCCCGGTAGAAAGCGGAAAAAGAGAAAGGGTCAGCATCGAGATGCCGCCGGCGGCTTTGATGATGAGCGACTGAGGAATGGAAAAATAGGTAACAGCCTGGAGAGCGACGAAGCTCGCGAGGACAAAATTCAGAC
>CAYQLI010000091.1:0-3992 GCA_964418355.1 uncultured Pseudomonadales bacterium
TCATTGATACCGACCTGAGGAAGGTCATTATCGACGAGGGTTACTGGGAGAGATATCAGCAGTTGTCCTGTTTGGTGGCGACGGGACAGGCCTCCGACGAACAGAAAAGGACGCTGCTGGCCTGCCGTCAGGCCATGTCCGGTTTGATGAATAAGTATGTCAAGACCTGTTATGAAGTCAAAGGGACACATAAAGTCAAAACGGTGGTGGAGTTATCTGAGCCCACGATCGAAACAGGAGGGCCGGATTTGGGGCGTGAGACATCAGGCAAAAAGCGCGGGGTATATTTGAATGACATCCGGGAGAGAATCAACGCCTCCTTTTCCGGTTATGAAAGGGATCTGCTGGCTGATTTTGTTTGCCGGTCGGAAGCTTTCAAACGGGAGCTCAAAGACGATGACGTCAGGGAAGTCGAGATCGTCAATCAGGGAGATCGGCAGTTTGTCCTGGCTGTAAGTTATACCGGCGTCAGTGTTTTTTCCTTCGATGAGAAAGGGGAACTCCACAAATTGGAAGGATTTATTCAGAAAGAGAAAGATGCTTACGACACGGAAATGGAAGTCCGGGAAGTGGGCGGCGAGAAGATCCTGATAATGCTGGACGTTCGTGGTAAAAAGTTGGGTTTTTATCCGCTTCGTGAATTATTGGAAGGTAGGCGATTTGATTCTTCGCCAATGGGCGAGATCAAAGACATCTATCCGGAGGAAAGGTTTTCGGAAAAAGTGACGGCGGTTCTTTTTGACCGGGGCGAGCCGGTCGTGGCGGTATCCTATAGCCACCATGTGGCCCGAAAAAATGACATCGTTTTTTACCGGAGAAACAACAGGGGAGAATTTGTTCAAAGCGAGAAAGAAAGGCCGATCGAAACGGGTTTCCTGGCCTGGCTGCACGTGGCCCATCTGCGTGGTGAGGAGCGCCTGTTTTACGTTGACATTCAGAATGAAGAAAATGTGGTGGTGAGTAGAGGTTTTGTTAACGGTGACCTGGTAACCTTATCGAGCCAAACGGTCGAGGCTGTCGGTGGGGCGGCGGAGGGTAGAGTGGTCAGTATCGATGATCAGCCATTTCTTTTTGTGAGTACCTACCGAGGTTTCGTTTACCCGCTACGAATTGAGGAAAATGATAGTTTGACCCCCATGGCTCCGTTTCAGGTTTCTCCCGAGATAGATAAAATGAACCAGATCAGAGTGGCCGGCTCGGATGGCCAGCGGGTTCTGTTGATCTCCGAAGAGAACGCCACCTTGGCGGTCGTAAGAATAAACCCAATGACCGGTGAGGTCGAGGAAATGGCCAAAAGGCGGGTAATGGCAGTCCCGCCGAATATCGGCCCCGGGGAGATCCAAGCACAATTCGTGAGGCGGCTTGGGGGACAAAGCCTGATGTATTACAGTCAATTTCATGGAGGTGGGTTGGTGGATGTGCTTAATGGTAAGCGGACAATGATTCAAAGAGTGCTGCCGCCCGACTATGAACGGAAGCTCCGTTTGGTGGACCGTTTTGGGGCCATCCTCGATGACCCGGCCTTTGACGAATACCCGGAAGATGCCATTCGCGAGCTGGTCGAGTATGCCTTTAGCCACGTTCAGAAGACGGAAGACCACGAGCGGCTCGTGACTGCGATCGGAAGCATGGCGAATCATCCGGCTATGGCTGAGTTTTTTAGTCCGGAAATGCGGCAGTTTGTGAACTCACTACCTGAAGATGCGCGTGAGTCGGTAGTGGAGCGTTCCTTGGTCCATTTGCTGGACTTGGCCCGGACCGAGAGCCTCCCCGAGAAGAAAAGTCACTGCGAGTACGTTTTGATGGGGCACTACAGCTGGGAAAAGGCTATCAATGTGGCTTATTACCGGTTGCTTGACGATTTGCGAATCGAGGAGAGGATGCCCCTACTGGAAGACAGAATGCGGTTCTATAAAGTGTTGGGTGACTTACGCGGAGACCGGACCCCGGAGGGTGTTGAGAGGCTTGCCAGAAAGCTAATGAAGTTAGCCGAGATGGACCTCCTGATGAAGGTGGTTGATACCTTGTTCATGGCCTATCCCGAACCCCGTTTTGGTATTCTTACCGGCCACCTGGATAAGTTAATTACTCCGGATAAGAAAGATTTTTACCTATATCTGACAACGGATGCCGAGTTCGTGCGGCGGGAGGAGTCCCCGTTAACCCTGGAAGTGAACCGGGAGACGCCGGTTTCCGGGCTGGCCTATCTGGGGAAGGTCCTGGGGGCCAGAAGCGTCGCGGAAATGGAAGAGGCGGTTTTGCGTCAACACAACAAATCCCTTGACGACTACCTGGCGACGGCGGTGGACCTATCCGAGTTCGACCAGGACTGGCGGATCGCGGTCTATTTTTCCGGTGTGAACGGAGTGGAACAACGGGAGATCATACAAAACTCCGACGACGCGATCAGAAGGCGGAGAGTGCTTTACGGGGAGAACTTCGACGGCCGGATCACGTACGACTATTACACCCAGTGGGTGAATGGCAGGGATTGCTTTGTTCAGGAGATCGCGGACAATGGCTGTGGTATGAGTGATTTTGCCAGGCTATGCTTCGCGGTTTCCGGGCTTTCGGACAAGGGCGAGTTCGGCGCACCACAGTCGGGCGAGTTCGGGGTTGGTTTTAAGAGTAACTACAAAGACAACGATATCGTGGTTGTCGATACCGTGAGAGTAGTCAATGAGGAGACCGGCCGAAAGGGCTATGCTCAGGATATTTATGGGGTGGAGCGCGATGGTAACGGTTATGCCGGGCGGTTATTTCTGGTTGGTAAGTTTGAGGATGACAATATCGACCAAGGAACGGAGTTGGGAACCAAACTGCGGTTGATCAAATCGGCGAACCGGGGAATTCCGGAGATTGACGCCCTGATGGCGGCCAACACGGCCAGAAAATTCGGCTGGCTGACGATGGTCACCAGTTTAGAACAGCACGCCGACACTGAGGGGACGGCGGTGCCGATCACCATCTATAAGACGACAAATGAAGACGGTAAGGGCTGGGAAATGGCCCCGATCGAGATCGGTTACGCCCGTGCGGGTAGGGTGGACCTACTTTCCGGGAGGGCGATCACATTATATGAGGGTGATGGCTCTGTCCAGGAACAGGTGAGTCTAGACGGCCGCTGGCTCTCCGAGATCAACCTAGGCGCACTGGAATTGTGCCATCCGTCGGTGAGAGAGCTGGTTTCCAAGTATCACCTGGTGTTCAATTTGCACGGCTTCACGCCGACCTTGGATCGGGGAAGCGTTCTGGAAGGGGAGGACCAGCGAGTTGCGGTGGCCCAGCTTTTGACCCGGTTCGCGGCCGGTAAGTTGCTCACGGATGTGAACTACCTGCCGACGGGAATGCCGGTGGATTTCAGGTCGATGCCCTGGTATGTCAATGTTTTTGCCGGGGTTGATCAAGCGACGAGGGCCTTGGTAAAGGATTGGAATAACAGTGCGGTTTTGGGCGCGGCTGAGGCGAGCTACCTTTCCGAAAGGGACACCGACGATTTTAACTTTGTCCTATCCGCCCTGGAAACAGATCAGACGGATGGCCGAAACAGCGTTCTCTTTGAAAGGACGGCGGCATTTGTAATGGCTTACCGAGAGAAATTGGCCTGGGCGAACGGGGCAGCAAAAAGGCAATATAAGGATAGTTTGGAGAGAACCTTTGAAGTGGCAAGATCGGTGGCTTCGGAGACGATGTTGGCACACCTTGAGTCTCCGGAGGTCACGAAATGGTTCCGTGAGGCAATGAGAATGATCGATGTTTTCGACAACGTTAGGTCGGATGAGGTGGTCGACGTTACAGCGCAATACGCTGATACCCCGCATTATCGTTTTATCAAGGAATTGTGCGCCAAATTACAGATCCGGACAATTAAGATCGCCCGCGGTTTGACGGCGGCAGGATGGAGTTTTGGCGGCGGTTATCTGATGTTTAATGAAACTGCTTTTAATGACCCGAACACTTGGCCGGAACTTTTTATTCACGAGCCCGCCCAC
>CAYQLI010000092.1:0-3906 GCA_964418355.1 uncultured Pseudomonadales bacterium
GAATGGGTGGAGACGGTGGGAATTGAACCCACGTCTGAAGACATTCTTCAATAACCACTACAAGCTTAGTTTGTGATTTATGACTCTTGGTTTCCCCACAAACAAGATCCACCAAAAGTTTTCCTAGATTGCATGGGGTTAGACCTAGGTACTTCTAACCTTGTATCCCGAGTATTTACTCGCCTCTAACCAAACCCCGAGAATTTTGGATTAGAAACGCCCTTAGGCTCTCGCGAAAGCGAGAACTGCGGGAGTCTCGGCAACGGCGTTAAACATAGCACGGATTTCTCCGGCTAGTTTAGAACCAGCCTCGACTATTCTGTCTTTATTAGTGACAGTTGTTTTTTGAACCTTTTTTACGAGTTTGATTCAAACTCGGCTTGCGGTTGTCAAAGAGCTGCCTCCATCGATACCTGTCGTCCCCAACGTCTAGCCTCAGTTCATGCCTAAAACCAGGCGTTGAAAACACCCTATATTGTACCAAAAAATGGGTTAAAAATCTACTTTCTGAGGTCCTTTAGAGCCATGATCTGGGCGGTCAAATCAACCCCCATGATCTGCTTCGAACTAGCCTTAATTACTACCTGGGCCAAAAAGAGGTTGAATTCGTCCGTATCCATCTTCTTGATCGCCTTGATCAGGCACTTTTCCCAATCCCCGGTCTTACTCGTAGCCGTCAAATCCTTCCCCAAATTGAATTGATTAACCAAATCCGGCAAAATCTGTTTCCAAAATCCTCCGCTTTTCATATCTCTTTACTAAGTTTTTAATCGTCTGGCGAGAGCTAGCTCCTCATCCCTCTTCTTCAATTGCTCCCGCTTTTCGTATTTTTTCTTCCCTCTTACCAAACCTATCTCGAGCTTGATCAAATCTCCCTTATTATACGCCGCCAAGGCTACTAAAGTCAACCCGTGAGCCTGCTTTTTGGACAAAATCGAGGTCACTTCCTTTTTGTGGAAAAGTAGCTCTCTGATCCTGCCCGGGTCGTATTCCGGATCGGTGGCGAACTGGTACTTTGGCACGCTCATTCCGACCACAAACAGCCTCCCATCCTTCTCAATTATCCGGGCCCCCGTCAGGTTCACCTGACCAGCCTTGATACTCTTCACTTCCGGCCCCGTCAGGATCAAACCAGCCTCAAAGGTTTCCACCACCTCATACTCAAATCTCGCCTTCTTATTTTCTATCCTCATAGCCATATTTTACTCGAAGTTAGCTCTGCTACGCAGGGGTATGTTTTTCAAACGATCACTCGCAGTCTCGAAAAGCATGGTTTCCCGAAGCTAGTCGAGGGAATTTTCGAGACGAGACCGAAGGGAACGGGCATGCGCAGGCATGACCGATTACCGGTCGTGGAAAAACATATCCCGAGTCAGCAAAGAACGAACAAAACTATTTCAGCTGCGTCAATGGATCGAGATTCCCTTTCGCCATTCTGATTTCAAAATGAAGGTGGGTTCCCGTTGATCTTCCGGTTGAACCCATCATGCCGATCTGATCACCTCGCCTTACCCTTTGTCCATTGACCACATCAATCCTCGAAAGGTGTGCATACAAAGTCAAATAACCATTACATGATTGATCACCACCTTGTTTCCATAGCCGGTCGAGTCCCAGCCGGTGATGACTACTGTTCCCGAGTCTGCCGCCAAGATCCGACCGCCGTCGTGATTGGCGATATCAATACCCTTATGCCAAGGACGATATGGTTGAGTCAGTCGGCCCGAGGTCGGCCAGATCCAGACCCCGGTGGCCGAAACTGATCCGGCGTCCGGCGTTCGCGCGAGCGGGGTCACCGCTTGAGGCGAAATCAGACTTTCTGCCGGCATCACACCATCGGGTACTACCAAACGCTGACCGACAGCCAAAGCAAAAGTTTCATCATTCGTAAACGCATTGAACGGAAAGTCAACGATAGACTGAGCATCGGCGTTGTATTTTTTGGCGATGGAGTAAATCGTTTCGCCGCTTTTTACCGTGTGGACCACTCCGGTAACTGGTGGGACCTTCACCACTGTCCCCACTTTTAGGGTTTTCCATTGCTTCAAACTTAGATTGGCCCACTTGATCGTTTCTTGGCTCACCCCAAACTTTTCGGCGATCGAACCGAGAGTATCGCCGCTCTGGATCTGATAATCAACATCATCGGAACGGGGTTTGTCAGAAACCTGGGTCATGGGTAGCACATCCTGTGCTGAAACTGTTTCGCCCAAGACCTTGGCATCGTCCTGGTTTTCCGCAAAAACGATTCGGTTGCCCAAAGCTGACGAAATTACCGCCCGAGATTGATTTGTATCAACGATCAAGGTCGGTCCCAGAGCCACGCCAAGAGCCATCACCGTTACTACGCCCGCATGGACAAATAGAGTCGCGTACTTACCTCGCTGTTGGTACATTTTTACCACGGCCACTCCCTTGACCCCTTCAAAACCATCAAAAATTCTGGCCAAATACGCCTTCATAAAATATATGACGAACAAACGGATAAATCGGAAGAAATCAAACACCCAGAGATCAATAAATCTGCCTATTTTTTTCATCGTCAGCGTGAACAATTTTAACATACATATTCAGAACCATCGGGAAGAGAGGCCAGGCTGGTGCAGGAGTCATTCTTCGAGACGCAGCAATATGTTTTTCAAAAGAACATTACGCAACCTCGAAAAGCATGGTTTCCCGAGCGAAGTCGAGGGAATTTTCGAGGCGAGTATGTAGATAGTTCGCATTCGCCGGAAATGCGAAACTATCGGTCTGACTGAAAAACGTGTTGCGAGTTGATGAAGAATGAATCAGATATACTACGAACCAATGCGCCGCCTCTTGCTCGTCATCACCCTGGCTTTAGCCCTCGCTTTTCTGGTCTATCCATCTGCTTTTCTTTCACCAGGAAACACTCTTCCCGATGATAACGACACCCGCCTGATTGCCTACATCATCGGCCAGGTCCAGGACAATCTTCTCCATCTGAAAAATCCCTACTTCGGCCGTTTTTTCGCCCCTTATGAAAATACCCTAGCTTATTCCGATCTCTTTCTAACCACCGCCGTCATGACTCTACCTTTCCGTCTTCTAACCAGCTCTCCCGTTACGATGTATAACCTCATCCTACTACTCGACTTCGTGCTGACCTTTGTCGTTGGTTTTTTTCTGCTTCATTACATCACCAAAAATGATTTCTCCGCCTTGTTTGGTACGATCCTTTTCAACCTCTCCGGCTTTCATCTCTCATATCTGCCCCACCTACAGATCTTCTCCCTTTGGGCTCTCTTTGGCGCTCTGCTTTTTTTCCTGAAACGACACTACCTCTTTTTCTTTCTCATTCTCACTTTGGCTTTGGTCGAATCGGTTTTTTCAGGCTATCTCATCTTTTTCGCCATTTCATTTTTCTTTCTCTTCCGGCCCAAAGACTTCAAAAAACTCTTTTTTTATTTCCTACTCCTCGTCCCCTTTTGGCTTATTCTGCTTTTTCCCTACCTCAAGCTTCATTTCACCTTCCCAGAAGCACTTCGCCCCATCCGCGACGCCGCTCATTTTTCCCTTGGCCTAGAGGAGATCTCCACCAAATACCACAGCTGGACGTTAATAACATTACTGATTCTTTCCAGTTTAAAGCCGCTGGCTGTATCCTTTGCGGCGATATTTTGCAAAGTGCGTGGAGCACGGTCTCCTGCGAAGACAGGAGTCCACGCACTGCAAACAAGAAATTTTCCACGCAGGGGAAAACTGTCGGTCGCCGACAAATGGATACAGCCAAGCGCTTTACTACTAACTACCGCCCTCATCCTCTCCCTCGGCCCCGTTCTCAAAGTCCTTGGGCATAATCTAAGAATTCTTGGCCTGCCCATCCCCTTACCCTATTCCTTTTTTTATTATCTCTTCCCCGGCTTCAAGGGCCTTCGCACCCCG
>CAYQLI010000093.1:0-3896 GCA_964418355.1 uncultured Pseudomonadales bacterium
TGGTGAAAAAAGTGAAGGTTCTGGACAAGGATGGCAAGATTAAAACTATTTCGGGAAGGGAGCTTGGTTTGGCCTATGATAAGAGCCGATTTCATGATTCCGGGGAGATAATTCTTTCTGTCGAGTTCGAGCTTTTTCGTGGGGATGTTTCCCGGGCGAAGGAGGTGGCGCTGGAGTGGGCGAAACGAAAAAACTTACAGCCACCGCGTTCAGCGGGCTGTACTTTCAAGAACATTAGTAATGAAGATAAAGAAAGACTGGACTTTCCGACGACGAGCGCCGGCTACATTGTCGAACACGTCTTGAAACTAGGGGGACATGCGATCGGTGGGGCGAGGGTGAGTACAGCTCATCACAACTTCATCGTGAATGGTGGGGGAGCAACGGCAAAAGATTATCTTTCCCTGGTGAAACTAATTCAAAAAGAAACCAAAAAAAAGCTGGGTATCGAACTAGTCCCGGAAATAATCTATCTGGGCGAATTCTAAGTCTTACAACAAAACCTCTAGCTTATCTGTTAGATCATAGACTACATCTTTTCCAATTGAGTTTTCACAGCTACCTAAAAATTCGCGGATGCTTGTAATGTATTTGTCATTATTTGTGAATTTGGGGTAAAGGTGCTGTTCTCCTTTCTTGTATATTTCAATAAAGTCTCGTAGATGTGATGTAAAATCAGCCATTTTTATTAACTTACCACCATTGGAAATAGTTTTTATATTTTCGTAATATTCGCTTTTTTGCTCCCGGCTGTATTTTTTTGGATGAGAAACTTCTTGTACTAAATCTGCAACTTGTTTTGAAAACATATTTTCAATTTGTTCATATGTTGCGGAGGTATCTTCAAGAGTGTCGTGAAGAAGTCCTGCGATCAAAACATTTTGATCTTTTACTTTAAACTCCTGTTGGAGTATTTGATAAACATCTAGAAAGTGATTTTCTATTCCGATTTCTGAAAATTTATTCGAAGCGAACTTTTTTGCTAATGTAATTTGATTCGTGTCCATATTATTTATATAGAATTTGCCTGCCTGTTTTAACTATTATAAGTGAGTGCTTGAAAGAGAGTCTATTTGATGATCAGCGAGCACTAATGTCTGTTAATGCACCGATCAGGTCTTTTGAGAAATGGTCTGCCTGGGTGGGTCCTGAGTAATCCCTTACGGCGATGGTGGTACAACCAATATCATTGCCAAGACGAATGTCATCTTCAGAATTGCCAATAAAATACGAATGTGAAAGATCCACATCATAGTTCGTTAGGCATTGATCGATAAGACCCCTGGCTGGTTTTCGGCACAAGCAACTCATCGATCGGGGGTGGGGACAATAGTAAGTTTGTTCAATATGAATATGATTCTTCTCAAGATTGAGAAGAAACTGACGATGGAGTTTCTTGAATTGCTCGATGGTAATGAAATTTTCCTGGATCAGGTATTGGTTGGTGATGATAAAAAGTTTGAATCTCTTTGGGATTTGTTGGAGAGCCGGAATCGTGTCTGGAAAAATCTCTAAGGTTTTTACCCGGCGCCATTGGTCGTCCTCATAGTCTTTGACTAAGGTTCCGTCCCGGTCAAGAAAAATTGCTTTGATGGACATACATTTAAAAATTGTCCGGCAGGTCGTTTTCAAGAAGAATCCAATCATGGGTCTTTGAGAGACCGTCGATGGTGGGCCAGACGGAGGAGTTGTTTGGCAGATAGGTGATCTTCACTTTCCCCCCCAAACCCTTGGCGAGACCGGCAGTTCTTTCTGACTGACCAACCAGGACAACAGTGTCAAAAACTTCTCTGGCAAGTGCGCCGATCTTCTCATGGACCAAGGCGGTATCTTTGCCCAGCTCGATAATGCCCGGGGTGACCAGGGCCTTTTTGCCGGGTAATGATTTTAGATCGGCAATAATGCGGATGAAGCCCTCTTCATTACTACTGAAAGCATTGTCGATCAGAGTTGCTTCGCGGATTTTGACCAATTCAAGACGATGAGAAGAGGGAAGAATTTTCTCGACTGCCTCCTGAATTGTTTTGGGGTCAGTTCCGAGCAGGAAGGCCATACCGATCGCACCGGTCAGATTCATCAGATTACTGGTACTAAAAAGTTTGGTTTTAAATGAATAGGTTTTTCCCAGGTATTCAAGAGAGAAAGAGGCGCCATCCTTGCCGATCTGCTTTTCGTTGACAAAAAAATCAGCGTCAGGGTTTTCGAGTGAGTAGGTTTTTACTTTTTGGTACTTTGCTAAATTCAGATGTTCTCTGATGAATTTGTTGTCCAAATTGACGAGAGCATTTTCCGGCTTGACGGCGTCAACGATCTCAAATTTCGACAGGGTAGTATTCGTCAGAGAGCCGAACCGCTCGAGGTGTTGAGTCCCGACAGCGGTCAGAAGGGCGAATTTTGGGGGGACCATGTGGGCGAGTTCCCCAACCTCTCCCCGGACATAGGCGCCCATTTCACAGATAAAATAGTCCAGCTTTTTGTGTAACTCCAGGTCTACGACTTTGGTGATACCAAAAACAGTGTTGTAGCTTTCCGGGGTCTTTAGAGTTTGTTTGGCATAGGAAAGAATCTCGAAGAGAAAATCTTTGGTGCTGGTTTTACCGTAACTACCGGTAATGCCAATCACGGTTAGATGGGGATGGCTGAGAATCTGGCGTCGGCAAAGCTCGATGGTCAGATAACGGCGGATGACCTCATAGGGCTTGATGATGATTAGGGAGAGGAGAAGGAGAGGAAATGGTTCGAAAGCAAGTATAAAGATGGTTATTAAATTAACGGGGAAGGGCAGAAAAAGAACAGCGGCAAGGTAGAGAAGAAAAGTGACCGCCAGAATTAACTTGGTCTTGAAGGTGTAGACCAAAGGTTTTTTCGCACTGGTTAAAAAAGTGAGGGGATGTTTTGTCCACCAATTAAGGAAATGTCCGGCCTGATAACCTTCGAGCTGAAGAATGTGAAGCTGAGTTTTAAGCGGATTCATGGGTGAGGATTTGATTTAATGTGGCCGCCAATTTTTGCGGGTGGGTGATGTTTAGAATATGACCGGCATCATAGACAACGTGAAGTCTGGCGTTTCGAATGCCTTCGACCAGATACTTACCCATGTAGGGGATCACTTTGTCTTCGCTGCCCCAAACGATATCGGTGGGGACTTTTATCTGACCAAGTTTGAAACCTAGATTGTATTTGAGAATTTTGTTGAGGACGGATTTCTGATAGGCATTTGAAGCCGAGTAATCGGAGTTGTAGTGCTTTAAAAGGAAGTTCATGACTTCGGTTGGAAAAAGTCGGATCAAGGGTTTCACAATCTTTGCCAAAGCGATCTTGATCACTGTTTTCAGGCGTCTGACTCTGACAATGGCGGCGTCGATGAGGACTAATCGCTTCACCATTTCTGGATATTTGATGGCGAAGTCTCCGGCGATTTGACCACCAAAGGAATGGCCCATCAGAATAAAGTTTTTCAATTTAAGTTTCTCCACAAACTCCTTGACGAACTGACTGTATTCAGGAACATCGGAATTTTCGGCAAGGTTTTTGGTGCCGCCGAAACCAGGCAGGTCGAGGAGGTAATAGCTGAAGTCGCTATTGAGAAGTTTGGCGGTTTCCAACCAAAACAAAGAACTTTGGGCCCAGCCGTGGAGCACTAGGACGGCTCTCTTCGCTTTGGGGTTGACGACCTCGTAATTGGTGAGAACGCCGTTAACAACAGTTTGCACTGGTTTATTTTATCAGCCCCACTACGCTGAAGCTATGCGGGGCAGATCTGGCCGCCTAAATTCTGGTAAAGTGAAATTAATGCCCTTAGAGAAAGTAATAGCGTTTTTTTCGACTCGCCCGAAATCATTTTGGGTTGCGGTTGGGGTCGTCCTCGGAATGGCCGGTCTTTGGGGAGCTTTCCA
>CAYQLI010000094.1:0-3887 GCA_964418355.1 uncultured Pseudomonadales bacterium
TTTCTTCTTTGGCTTTGGCTCCACGTAATAAATCAAATCCGAACTTACTTCCTCAATCTTGACATCTCATAATACAATTAACATCGAATGATCGAGTATCAAAAAAAGTTCCCTTCACAAACCGAGACAACAAGAACTGTAGCTGCTATTACAAACTTTATCTTTGTTGATGATGAAGTAGATCGCGCCGATGTTATTATTTTGCCCGGATCGAGTCATATTCAGTTGATCAAAAGAGCAATCCAGTTGTATCTAGAAGAAAAAGCTGGACTGTTGATATTTACCGGGGGCTATAACGAAAAAATTCAACAAACCGAGTCTGAATGGGCAAAGAAACTGGCAATAGAAGCCGGGATTCCAGAATCTGCAATCCTCACGGAATCCAGGTCGACAAATACGAAAGAAAACGCCATCGAAGCTCGGTCGTTACTGGAAAAATCAGCTATTGATCCCAAAGTTATCGTCTTACCCTCAAAGACCTACCATTCCCGAAGACTACTTATGACTTTCCAGAAGCTCTTTCCTAACTGCGAGATTCTGATTAGTGGTGTTACAGATGGCCGTGATATCACCCGCGATAACTGGACAGAAAGCCCAGAAAAAATAGCCGTAGTGATGGAAGAGATCAGAAAAATCAGCGCTTATTACCTCAAAGGCGATCTAGAACTGTAGAACTCAACTTTTCCTATTAGTTTTCACAGTCAAAGACTAATTGGCTCCCCCTTCATCTCCTTATTACAATCCTGAGTATCGGCGAAGGAATCAAACCGTTATCTCGATAGGCCCAATGCCCTCAGGACGCCGCCAAAAAAATTCGAAATAAAAGCCACAATTGATCCAAATACCGACCCAGCACCAGTACCGCTACACAAACCCTTTAGCTCCTTGTCCTGCAAAATCTTATTTATCCAACTATCTCTTAGCTCAATCTCGCTGTCATCACCCCCGCTACGCCTGACAGTAGTATAAGAAACAACACAATTGCCCAATTTTTTAACCGATTTACCCTCCGCCTCTGCCGGCAGATTTTTCCCAGGATCACTGAAGTAATCTATTCTTAATCTGTCCTCATCCATTGCCCCTTTTCCCAAACCATCGCCAAAAAAAGACCGGTTTAGTTGACAGTAGTCCCCGTCTTTCCTCATAAGGCCTGCCTTTTCTACCTTTATCTTGTTATCCGAACCTTCCTGCCAGTTAACCGGATCTATCCTCAAGGCTACTTGCAAACAATCCACTTCCTCGATCACCACCCCGACCTTTGATTTCTCTTCTTTTGCCACTCCGGTCTTTCCGTTTTTCCCCGAACAAAAGTCATTCAGTTCCTTACTCGCCACCATTTTTAAGGTAATCGGCCCAACCCAGCCGGCAAACTGCTCCATGTACGCCGCCGAACTCAGTGTCTGATGGTTAATAAATGTCTCCTCAATTATGCAATTCCCCGTCACCACTACGTTCCTGGCAATATCACTTCCGTAGCTGGAGTAGTCCAAGCCATTTTCGGTCTTGATCCTAGAACTACTTCCCTCCAGTTTCTTTTGCTCTTTGATCGCAGCGGCAAGTCTATCTTCAAAAACATAGGTGATCTTCAGTGTATTTTCATAAACGCCTTCCAACCCTTTTTCTGTTGAAATTAAGCGTAGTAAGCAATAGTCGAGATTCTTTTTACCAACTTCCTTCTTCTCGACACCGTAGCTCTGTTTATCCGGATCCGGTAGGTCCCCAGCTTGCCTATAAACCTGATCACAGTCCAAATTTGACGCAGCCCTAACATCACCAACCCCAAAACCAAAAATGGCCATTCCTAAAATAACCAAAATTATTCTCTTCATCTAATCCAGGATAACACATCTGCACAGGTTCAAAAATAATCTGTGGCTCCCCCTCCATCTCCTTACACGAATCATGACTAACAAGACATCGGCTATATAATCAGCTCATGCCCCAAGAAAAAAACGAACTGGTAGAAGTAACTAAAAGAGATACGGAAGGTGAAACCCTTTTTTGCGTCGACCTTGAACGAAATATCTGGGTGAAAATGGGTTTTCCAAGAAACCAAGATAACGGAATAGTCACTCGGGAAATAATGAAAAATTTGTCGGGGCCCCCTTATGTGTTTACCGCAGACAGCTTAACCCTCATCGACAACAAGCACCCTGAAGGTGCAACAGTCAAAGATGTCACCGTTATATTTATGCACGGTGGAAGAGAAGGTACGGGAAAATGGGTATTCAGTAGTTTTAGAGATGGTTATCCAGTTGTCGAAACCGTAGAAAAAGTCAATCAGTATCTCAAAGAAAAAGGTGAAAAACAAATCCAAGTTATCATGGCTTGCAATCAGTCCCCCTCACCTGAAGAGGTTAAGGTCGGGGATTTTCCAGCCGGAACACAAGTTGTTTATGCCGTTGGAGAAACCGTAGGACTTATACATGCAGAGATGTCAAAAGATGGCGAAATTTCCGCAACAGTTAAAGCTGGTGACTTCTGGGGACTAGACTATCTCGTCACGGAACAGCAAATTAAGATCCTGTAACTTCCCGTAAACGAGATCAGAACTTATATTGCTCCCCCTTCATCTCCTTATTACAATCCTGAGTATCAGCGAAGGACTCAAACTATCATTCCTACTCGCCCTGAGATCTAACCCAAAGAACCTTTCCGTTATAGGCAACATCATTTAACCAGCCATTATCCCTATCGGCGTAATAATGACCATTCCTTGCATTCTTCACTAGAACATCAGAAAGTAACATTACATCAACCGAACCACGCCCCTTATTATCACCTCGGGACGAACTTCCAGCCAAAATTCCGTTTTCATTTAGAATCTTGATTATTACCTCGAGACACCCTGCATCTCCAATATATGTCCTTTCATCAACTACGACACAAATATCGATATCCGATCTCTCATCTCCATGCCCTCTAGCTAATCGGCCAAAAAATATAACTTCTTGAACAAAACTCAATTGAGAAATTAGTTCAGCCGACCTAAAAGGGATGTCTCCATATACCTCAACCCCTCTCTTCCCAGCTGCAACTTCGCGAGTTATTACCATTTAGTCCCATAGTATATCAAAACCCTGCAGAAAGACAACCTAGGCAATTTGCTCCCTCTCCATCTCCTCACTCGAACCGTGATGGAATGCTAACAATGGTTTTCACTGCTTAATCCCTCTTCCCCTTAATGTCCATCCAAACAGCTACCTAACTCCCACTAAATATTCCGGCATTTCTGTTAACCAATTGAAAAATTTTATTCTCATAAGAAAGTGCCCATTAGGCTTTGTATGTGCAACTTCAACCAATTTATTTTGTGCTTTCATCACATTGTCATCCGCAGTACCAATCCAAGTTCCATAATCATCTTTTTTCCCGAGAATGATTGGGACCAGTGGAGAATCAGAGATCGTTTCCAATCCAAACTCATCCACCGCCACACAGTATGCAATTAGTGCCAATAACTTAGGAAAGTAACTGCTATCCCACATAAATTCGTGGATATAATTATTTTCTTTTTGTACTTTATCAAGGTTTGCATGCACCAACTGAATTTCTCGAGTTACAATTCCATGATCTGCTGTCTTTTTAGTCATAATTCCAGGAAGTGGATAAATTGGTAGGTACACACTGTCAACGAATTCGGATACAGGAACATCGTTACTTGTAAACTCATCAGTACTTTGACCAATCATTTTTTGAGAAAAAGTTTTAGGTCTTTCACTTTTACTTCTAGACGGCATCTGCAACATTATCCGAGTTTTTCCAAACAATGAACCAACTCCTTTTGTTGCTTTAGCAATTATGGCCGACGTAACATCCGCACAACGTAGACAACTAGCCTTTTGAAGGGTTGATTGTCCCCCTAAACAAAAGGGGATAACATGTTC
>CAYQLI010000095.1:0-3880 GCA_964418355.1 uncultured Pseudomonadales bacterium
AGAAGAACTCGAGGATGACTCGCCAATCGTCACCCTGGTCATCAAGTCAGAGGCTGAAGAAAAAACTTATGAACTGACGCCCCAGCAGGTCGAGTTGATCAGAACCGAAGGACCGGAAGTTGTCCTGGCTGAAATTAACCTACAGGGTCCGACCTTGTAGGAGATAATGGTGCCGCTCCCTCCTCGGCTTCACCTGGGGCTTTTGGCTTCTTCCAACTAGCATAATCGCACTTGGGATAATTCTCGCAGCCATAAAATTCCCGGCCCGTCTTTGTCCGCTTGACCATGATCCGACCGCCATCCTTCGGGCAGACCACACCTTCCACATAGACGATCAACCTGGCGGTGTATTTACACTCGGGAAACCTGGAACAGCTATAGAAGCGACCAAACCGACCCGTCCTGATCACCACCTCACCAATATCACACAAGGGACATTTCTTCCCTGTGTGTTCCACCGGCATCTTCACCCTTTCGGCATCTTTCGTGGCTTTGACTACAGTTTTTTCAAATGGACCATAAAAATCAGAAAGTACTTTCTGCCAATCATGCTTCCCTTCCGCAATTCCGTCCAGATCGGCTTCCATTTTTGCCGTGAACTCGTACTCCATCTCGGTCGGGAAGTTCTTGACCAAGAAATCAACGACCGCCGTACCGATCTGGGTAGCAAAGAATCGTTTCTCTTTTCTTTCGACATAGCCGCGGACGATGATCGTTGATATTGTCGGGGCGTAGGTACTTGGCCGGCCGATACCTCTCTTTTCCAGTTCTTTGATGAGCGAGGCGTCATTGAATCGGGCCGGCGCCTGGGTGAACTTCTGTTCGGTGCTGACTTTTTCTTTGGTCAGTTTCCCCCCTTCATTCATTTCCGGCAAGATCACCTCGTCAGATAGTTTGTAAAGCTTCTTCCAGGAGGGAAACTTCATTATCTCGCCGACCGCCTTCAATTGGTAGTTTTCCTTGTTTTCCGCCATGACCCAGATCACGGTTTGGTCAACCGTGGCTGGTTTCATCTGACAGGCCACAGTCCGGCGCCAGATCAGCTGATAGAGTTTCACTTCATCCCTATCCACTTCTTCTCCGGTAACCTCCATCTCTTCAACATGGGTTGGTCGGATGCCTTCATGGGCTTCCTGAGCCACCACTTTACCGGAAGTCTTGTAATAGATCTCCTTTTCCGGCAAGTGATCTGCGCCATACTTCGCGACAATCACCTGACGGATCGCCGCCACTGCCGTATCTACGAGATGTAATGAGTCGGTTCGATGATAAGTAATCGCTCCCTTTTCGTAGAGTCGTTGGGCCACTGCCATGGTCTTTTTCGCCGACCAACCGAGGACATTCGCCGCCGCCTGCTGTAAAGTGCTGGTCTTGAAGGGTGGATGCGGGTAGAGATGCCTTTCCTTCTTTTCCACTTTGCCGACTTCGTAACTCGCCTGATTTAAGTCACCTTCGATCTCTTTCGCTTTCTCACCGTTCCCCATCTTCACCAATTTTCCGGAAACCTTCACTAGGTCAGCCCAAAAGAGCCGATTCGGGATCGGCACTTCGCTCGACGGAGCTTGCTCAGTCTGCTTTCCTTTTCCAGAAACCTGCACTTTGATCTGCCAGTACTCTTCCGGCTTAAAGGCTTCGATCTCCCGTTCCCGTTCCACGACCAAACGGACCGCCACCGATTGAACGCGACCCGCGGACAAGCCTCGACGGACTTTCTTCCATAAGACCGGCGACAGCTCATAACCGACGATCCGGTCCAGCACCCGACGGGCCTGCTGGGCATCCACCAGGTTCATATCGATTTTTCTTGGGTGGTCGATCGCCTCCAGAATAGCTTCTTTCGTGATCGAATGAAAAGTCGCGCGCTCGATCTTGTCTGCTTTAATTCCTTTCTTGCCTTCCTTCAAAAGTTCGGCCACATGCCAAGCGATCGCCTCTCCTTCTCGGTCAGGGTCACTTGCCAAAATCACTTTGTCTGCTTTGGCCGCAACTAATTGTAATTTTTTCGCGATCTGCTCCTTACCTTCGGAGAGCTCGTACTCAGGCACGAACTTGTAGCCGTCTTTCTCCTTCTTCTTCTCCACTCCCATCTTGCTCTTCGGCAGGTCCCGGATATGGCCCATGGTCGCCAAGACCTCAAAACCACTCCCCAGGTATTTCTCCAGACTTTTGGTTTTGGTGGGCGACTCAACAATAACTAACTTCATAAGTGTTAACTATATATGTAATAAAGCAAACCCCACAAGGGGCAACGGAAACACGAAATATACCATATTGGGAAAAATAGGCATTAAAAAAGCTCCATTGCTGGAGCTTTTTGTTTTATAAGGACAGGGTCCCGGATATTGAGTCCGGGACCCCGATGAAGGATTGGATCGACCCCCCGTCTCAAGGTCGATCATCAACGCTCATTGCCCTAAGGGCGTAAGCGTATCTACGCAGGCGGTAGTTCTATCTCCATAAAATATGGAGATTGACGGGTCCGCCCCGCGTAGTCGAAGTTCCATCGGGAGCCAGCTGGACTCCCAGTCTGCGGTAGCCCGTGCTCTGTTGCGTGCGGGCCACTCGCTCCAAAAACAAACCTGTTTTCAGAACGAGAAGCCCGTGTATTAGCTTCGATTATTCTTCTTCCTTTATCAATGTGCACCTCTGTGAAAGAACAGTTTTCCCTCACTTCAGTAAAGGGAAATATACCACAGGTTTTGACCCTTGTCAAGACTATAAGCCTGATTTATAATCCACTATAGGCTACAACCTCTGTTCCCCAAGAAAGGAATACATTCCCGTGGCTACCATCAACGATCAACAGACGGTCATGACCAAGATCGCCCACCTCATTCCCGAGGACAAGCGACGGCCAACCTTGTGGGGGACATTAGCAATCCGGGGACGAACGTCGCCAACTACGACTTCGTCCGTGCGATGGCAGAAACCATCCTCGAGTCGGCTGGCCTCACGCCGGACCGGGGCCCGCAGGTCATTGACGCCCTGCTGATTGACCCCAATTCGCGGCTGGGCGAGAACGCCAAGAAGAAGTTGGCCAACCCCGCCTGGTGGGCCGACAAAAACGAAGTCTAGACTTCACCTAGTGGGCGGTCTCGATGTCAAATCGGACCGCCCACAATTTTTCCCTCTGAACACATATTTTATCCGGGCACTCTTGTGCCTAAAACACCCAAAAACTCCCCGAAACCTGAGGCTATTTTCCCAGAACCGCATTGATAAAGGCTACCCGCTCAAAAAGCTTCTTCTCTATCTCGCGGGCAACCCCTGCTTCCGTCTGTCCTGTCAATTCCCCCGCCACTATCGTCCCCATTAGGGAGAGCCAAACCGCCAGTGGAATTTCAACCAGGGCAGGTTTTAGATAATGGGCAAATTTATTTTTGACCGTCCAGTTGATCCACTTGCCGCCACCATAGGCTAGCTCCGTCGCCTTGTTCTCTCTGGCTAGAGTTACCATCACCCCGCCCTTAACAAAAGACAAGACCACTGTCATGCCATCGGGAAAAGCCAATTGGAAAATAACCATCCCCCTCTCAACACCAAAACGCGACAGCGAGGGGCGGTAAACCGGCTCCAGATCGACAAAGACATCAAAGCCAAGTTCCCGCCCGGGAGCGGTCCCGAGCTTCGCCAGATAAACCATATCTAGTTTTCTCTTTTCATCAACCAGACTCCTCCTGGCTCTGACCAAAAACCCGGCTTGGGAAAACAAACATTCCTCCTCAGTATCAGAGACACGATAAGTTGAGTTGGCCAGCAGATCCTCGACACAGCTGGCCTGGCCATTGGGCTGCCAATTGCTGCTACAAGCAAACGAAAGACCCAAAACAAACTCAGCTAGTAAATTGCCCGGTGCCGATGCGACGCCAAACCCACGGAT
>CAYQLI010000096.1:0-3875 GCA_964418355.1 uncultured Pseudomonadales bacterium
TTGAGCCGCGTAGTTTTGGAATTCTTTGGATTTGGTTTTTTCTAAAGCAATGGCGATACCGGCGATGGTATTCAAGTGCGGCCCACCCTGGAGGCCGGGAAAAACGGCCGAGTTTATCCGGTCTTCCAGTTCTTTTTTGGCAAAGATCAGAGCACCGCGAGGACCGCGGAGGGTTTTGTGGGTGGTCATCGTGACCACATCGGCATAGGGAAATGGTGAAGCATTGGCTCCGCCAGCGATGAGGCCCGCTTCATGGGCAATGTCAGAGAGGTAATAAGCGCCGACTTTTTTGGCGATCCGGCTCATTCTTTCGTAGTTGATCTGTCTCGGATAAGCGGTGCCGCCGGAAATGATCAGTTTGGGTTTGAATTTGATGGCTTTGGCCTCGATCTGGTCATAATTAAAGATCCGGGTGTTCTCGTCAACGCGGTAGAACTCGATATCATAGATCTTCGAGGTCAGACTGATCTTTTTGCCGGGCAGCTGCCAGCCATGGGAAAGATGGCCGCCGTCGGGAAGATACATCGAAAGGATCTTGTCACCCGGTTCGATCAAGGCGGTCAGGGCGGCAAGATTAGCTTCACTTCCCGAATGGGGCTGAACATTGACCATCCATTTTTCCGGTTCAAGGGAGAAAGCCTCCAGGGCGCGCTTTTGGCACAATGCCTCGACTTCGTTGGCGATGATGTTTCCTTGATAGTAACGTTTGTAGGGTAGTCCTTCGGCATACTTGTGCATCAGGACGGAACCGACCGCATCGCGCACCTCCTGATAGGTATAGTTTTCGGAGGGGATCATCATCAGCGTTTCCGCCTGACGTTTCGCCTCCAATTTGATGAGCTCGCTAATTTTATCTGCCATAGCCTTATTTTACAGTATAAATTTGACTAAAATAGACGAAGATATGCCGAAACTGCCCCTTGACACCTTTGGGTATTCTTTGGTTATACTGAGATATGGCAGTAACCCTCTACAAACGTCAAAGACAGATCGTCGAATTTATTGGTCAGTTTATCCAAAAGAACGGTTACTCCCCGACTCTTTCCGAAATTGCCGATGCCATTGGCGTCTCTTCCCTCGCGACCGTTCACGAACACCTCCAGGCCCTGATCAAAAAGAAGATCATCAGGAAATACGAGGGAGCGATCCGCGGGATCGAACTAATTGAGAAACATATGTCTGACGCTTTGTCCTCAGTGGAGCTGCCGATCATGGGTTTTATTGCCGCCGGTCAGCCGATCCAGCCATATTCCGACCCTGACGCGACGATGAGGATCGCGCCCTCTTTGGTTTCCGGGAAGAAAAGAGCCTTTGTCCTGCAAGTGAAGGGTACCTCGATGATCGATGAGGGTATTTTTGACAAAGACTGGGTGGTGATCGAAGAGGAGGACCTTGGCAATGTCCGTGATGGCGATATTGTCGTCGCTCTTCTCGAAAACGGATTGGCGACTTTGAAACGTTTCTTCCGCGAGAAAACCAGGATCAGGCTGGAACCGGCGAACTCGACCATGTCCCCGATCTACGCGACTAACGTTCGTATCCAAGGGAAGCTCAAGGCGGTGATCCGAAAATATTGACTTACCCCGGGTGTATCATGTTAGACTGAATTGATATTAGTTTTTTAGGCCTTCTGTCAAGAAAAGAAAAAGTTCTTGCCATCATTGCTTCTAAAAAAGACGATCAAATACGTTTCCTGGCGTTGCGCAATAATCCCGAAGACCCCGCTCATGGCGGGGATTTTTATTATGTGGTGACCGGGAACGTGGATGAAAGCGAAGGACCTTTGGAATCAATTCTTCGGGAAGTAGATGAGGAGACTGGAATCAGGAGTGTCCTGCACATTGCCATTCTCCCGGTTGAGCGGGAATTCGTTGATAACTGGGGCAGACCTTGCCACGAGACTTTTTATGCGATCGTTACCGACCAAGAGGTCGAGCATTTATCGGAAGAGCACATCGAGCACGCTTGGCTCCCTCGAGAAGATTTCTTAAAAACAATTAGATGGTATGGTTCAGTTGAGGAACTAATTGGATTATTAGACCGGATTGAAAATTTGAACTAATATCTACTTTTCCCAGCTTCGTTTCTTTCGGCCAAATGTGGTGAGGTGGTCAAACACCCTTTTGAAGGATTCTTTTAGTCCCCGCTCCAGTTTAACCTGATTTTCCGGGCGTACTACCCTTGATCGGCCCGTGGTCCACTTTCTTTCTCCTCCGTATGTTTTTCCCATAATTTCAGTATAGCGAATTAAGCAATCTTTGGTGAAGTAATGTATTTGGAGAGATCGCGTTTCTCGTGGTGCTGGATCAGGGTTTTTTCTTTTAGGACCTCGAAAGTTTCGTGGTAGGCGAGTGTGGTTTCGTCGCGTCGGAAAACGCCAAGGAAAATATCCTGGTCGGTCCAACGAGCTTTACCGATAGCTTCATAAACATCGGTTGGGGTCTGGGACAGGGGTTTGACGCGCTGGCGGAACCAATCATAGGTATTTAGTTTATTAAAAGTAACGCAGGGCTGGAGCACCTCGACCAGGGAAAAGCCCTTGTGACTAATGGCATCGGCGAAAATCTTGGTAGTTTCCGGGATTGTGCCGGCGAAAGCACGGGCGACGAAAGATGCGCCGGAAAGCAGGGCAAAAGCGCAGGGTTCGACCGGAGTTTCGACGACGCCGAGTGGGGTGGCCTTGCCTTTGGTGCCTTTCATTGAGGTGGGTGAGCTTTGGCCGGTAGTGAGGCCGTAGATCTGGTTGTTGTGGAGAATGACGGTAATATCCATGTTCGCACGGCAGGCGGAAATAAAATGGGTCATCCCCTCGCCCAAAAGTCCTCCGTCTCCACCAATGACAATCACCTTCTGGCTGTGGTTAGCCAGTTTGATACCGGTAGCGGCGGGGATTGCCCGGCCATGCAAACCGTGGAAACCGTAGGCCTTGATATTGCTGGCCATATTTCCGGAGCAGCCAATGTCGTAGACCATTACAAATTCATGTGTTTGGAGATTCAATTGACGGAGCGCTCCTTTTAGGGCGGCCCAGATGCCAAAATCGCCGCAGTTGTGTAAGGAGGAACTGATTGAGACAAATGAATTTTGTTCATTGACCTCCAGATTATGAACCGGGCCGATATATTTTTTTATCAAAATCTTGCTGATTGGAAGATAGACAAATGATTTGTTTCTAATTACAGGAGGTTTTCCACCAGGTTTTTTGGGAAGTATGGTCTTGTGTTTGAGAAGACGACACAGCTTGTTAAAATCGTCGTACCCCGGGATTTGTATTGAATACGAAGTTTTGTGGTTCTTATAAGCCTTGTTAATGGAAATTGTTGGGACAATCCCCTGTCTAAGTAGAAGCAACTTCAATTGATGGGCCAATGTTACCGATATCGTCTTATATGATGCTTTGGACTGATTTTTATAGATATATCCATCCCCCGCCCACAGACCTCTTATTAGGTGGGCTTGTTTTCTTTTTGGAAGGTTGAGCAGAAATTCCGGAATCATTTTCTTGTCGGCTCCGCTATTAAACCAATTTGAAAATTGTCTTGCCAGCACCGAATGATTTATATAGATTTCCACAAGTGACTTCTTGGTGAATTGCTTGGTCGATCCGTTAAGTTTAAATATTTTCTTGAAGGTGTTTACAACAGATTGGTGAAGATCTGTTTCATTTGAGTGAAAGGCGAAGTTAATCGCTCTTGAGTGAATCCACCCCTCAGCAATATAAAGACCAAAAAGATACAAGGTGTCCGCATTAATGGGAATTTTATTTGGCAGACTGGCACTTCTAGTGTCCTTTGAAGATTTGATTCGGTTTAGGTTCACAGTCTTTAGGTCGTGGATGTCTTTCGGTATTGGGAAAACAATATAGTCACCCTTTT
>CAYQLI010000097.1:0-3677 GCA_964418355.1 uncultured Pseudomonadales bacterium
TTTTATTATCTCTTCCCCGGCTTCAAGGGCTTTCGCACCCCGAGCCGCTTTATCGTTCTGGCAGCCATTTCCGCCGTCGTCATCATCTCCAAAAAACTTACTCCTCTCACTCGAAAACTACTACCCCAAACCAAATTCTTTTTGTTATCCCTGCTTGTCCTATTACTCTCCTTAGAAGGCCGCTTTCCTCTCCCCTCATATCCGGTTGATATTACTCTGCCTTCCGTTTACCAAAAAGTGAAAGAGCTGCCTGCTTCGGCCATCATTCTTGAACTACCGATCAAACTTTGGGTCGGACCAGATCACGAGATCGAGTCCGTCCGATCGCTCTATTCCCTCGAGCATGGCCATCGCCGGGTGAACGGCTTTTCCGGTTTCTCTCCCCTGGTGTGGATAGACCTGGTCCAAAAATTAAATGCCAATGGGCTGGATGACGAGAATTTGAACCGACTTCACGCCCTTGGCGTCACTCATGTGGTCGAGGATAACCATCTTTATCCTTTACCATAAGTAACAGCGCGAAAAGGATAACCGCCCCCAGCGCCGCGTGGGAATAGATGAAACCACCAGAAGACCAAAGTGCCGGGTTTGTCAGGTTTCCCCCGACCAACAAAGTTCCGACTGCCACCAAAAATAATTTTTCCCTCGCTTTGATTAAGTAAATTATCGCCGGAACTAACCCAACCAAATGGTGCTGCCAGGTCACCGGTGAGATCATGGTTACAACCAAAAGCATCAAAGAGAAACTCCAAAGATTAAACTTTTTTAGTTTATAAACTACCGTGAAAAAAATCACTAATACCAACAACCGACTCCAGATCTCGCTCCCTTGGAAAAACCGATTTAGGGCTGCTACCCAGGACTGGTTAAAGTAAAAGGTCGAACTGGCCAACAGGCCCCCCTTGGTGAGTATCAGAAACTGTCGGAAAACAACCACTGGCAACCTTACCAACACCGCCAAATTTATCATCAATAAAGATATCAGAGACGCCAGGATTGTCCGCCATTTTTTCAATCGCACTAGCCAAAGAATAAATAGCACCGGGGTAATTTTTATCGTTATCAAACCACTAAGTATCACCCCGGCCCAGACATTTTTTTGTCGCGAAAGCGCCAGAAAGAATAAAACAAATAGTGCCAAAACAATCAGATTGATCTGCCCCATTCCAAGGGTGAACTTCACCGGAAACCAATTCAGAAAAAACATAAAGATGATCCCTTTCAGATAAAACCGCATCCTCTCCATCATCACCGTGACCACCCACCACAAACACAGTAAAGATAATGCCGGCCAAAGATAAGTAAGTAGAGGCAACGAAAAGATCTTCAGCCAGGAAAATAAGACCAGGAATCCCGGTGGATAGATGAAACTCCAACAGGGGCCGGGTTGGTAGGGCGATACTCTCGACCAAAACCGTTCCACCGCCTGAAAGTAGGCCATAAAGTCATTTCCCGGATTCGCTATACTTGACACAGCCAAAGTCTACCATGACCAAAATCATTCTCCTCCTCATCGGTCTTCTTATTCCCACGGCCAAGCCATGTATCTCAACGGTGACACTGTGGCACCTTGACACTGCCATCCAGTGTCTCCAGGCCCTCCCCGCTCTCGAACCCAAAATCAAACTCGCCAATTTTTTCCTCCGCAAGCCAGAAATTACCCAAGCGATAGATCTCATCGAACAGACCAAGTCTCTCCTCCCTCATCTGGATTATTTTCTGGGAAATAACAAACCCACCACCTATCTCATCCTCCTCCAAAACAATTACGAACTGCGGGCGAATGGTGGCTTCTCCGGTTCTTACGCCGTAGCGAGCGTAGACCAAGGTGAGCCGACCGTCCGCTTCCAGGATATCTATGTTCCCGACGGCGCTCTCCCCGGCCACGTCGAGCCCCCCGCCCCGATCCAAACCGCTTTCAAACAAGGTTGGTTCCGCCTTCGTGATGCCGACTGGGAGCCGGACTTCCCGACTACCGCCACCACCATCCGCTGGTTCTTCGAAAAAGGTAACGAAGTGAATCCAGATCTCCTAGTCACCCTGAATTTGACTACGATCGAAAAAATCATCAGGGTCCTTGGCGAAGTTACTGTCCCCGAATACGATCTCACCCTCACCGCTGATAACCTCTATGCCTTACTTCAAAATCAGGCTGAGATGGGCGCCTTCCAGGGTTCGACCCAAAAAAAGGACGTCATCACCGCCGCCGGTAAGGCCGCCCTGAAAAAACTAAAAACCCTGCCGACGAAGGACTATCTCACCATCGCCAACATCCTTCTAACGGACTTGGACCACTCTAATTCCCTGATCAATAGTAAAAACCCAACTATTCAAAAAATCATCGGGGAGAAGCGTTGGGACGGCAAAATTATCATTCCGGATTGTCCTGAAAATAACTGTCTCAATGATACCGTCATGCTTGTCGAAGCCAACCTGGGGGCAAACAAAGCCAACTGCTGTATCATCCGCCAAACCAAACACACGATCACCAAGAGCGAGACTGAGATCAACCACCTGATCAATCTAACCTTCACGAACAGTTCCCCACTCGAAAACCCCGCCCCTCCCCGTTTCTACGGCGGTAACTATATTAGTTATCTTCGTTTCTACCTCCCCGGAAATGCCAGCCGAATCCGTCTCACGGCCCAACCCACACTGCCCAAAACCCTGACCCAGTATCCCAAACCCTTTGATGGCATCAACCAAAAAACTTTTGACCTAAAGGACAACTATGGCCTCCGTGAAGTCGGTTTCTTTCATACCACCCAAGCAGGTACCTCCTCACAAGTCCAGCTAAGCTATGAACTACCTCTCGATGGCAGCCCGATCCATTAACAGCTCAACCTCTTGAAACAGCACGGCCTCGAAAGCTCCCCCCAGGATATCAGCCTCTTCGGCAAGACATCCTCTACCGATCTCAAATCCAACTACACTGTAAATAGCCCCATATAATTGTATTTCAGACATCTATAAGCTATACTTCAGCCATTCAGGAGTACCGCCACTGCGGCGATCCGCTCCACTCGCACACATTTTCTCTATTGCCCAAAGGAGGCACCCATGAAAGCCGACGAACTCACTCTCGAAGAACTACTGGCGGAAAAACTTCCGTATCTGCCAGAACAAGACATGTACGGTCTCCGCCCCCACGGAAACGACTGGCGTGATGCCCTGGTCAATGCCGGGGACATCGTTGTCCTCAAACCCATGACCACGGCGAACGAAGGCGATCTCGTCCACTGCCTCGTCACCCTCCCCGGGAAGACGCCAAACCGGCACAGCCAACTGGTCGTCATCCGCCACTACCACCGCGAGGGTGAGGCCATCCGCCTCAAGGCCGTTGATCCGCAATACGCGGATATGGTCCTCCCCACCGCGGACGTCGAGGTCCTGGGACGCGTCGTCGCGTCCATCCGCCAGTTCTAACCCAACCGGCACAAAAAAGCCCCGTTTATGCCAACGGGGCTTTTCCATTTCAAAATCAAAAAATTAGGCTTCGGTGGTTCCCATACTCTGGAACCTATCTATATCTGTCGGTGTAACTACCCCACCGGCACGGATTTCCTCAACCGCCAATCTCAACCAAGGGGCCATCGTTTCATCCACTGCTAGTTCGGTCGCAGCAAATTCCTCTGCCACCTCCAAACAAACTTCCAAACTTTCTTTATGGGTAAATA
>CAYQLI010000098.1:0-3513 GCA_964418355.1 uncultured Pseudomonadales bacterium
GAGCCAGAACCAAAAACGACTTTTGTTAGCCAGGAACTGCTTTAGGAAGACGAGATTAGCTAACCAAAAAATGATCATTAGGTTTTCACCCTGGCCCATTCGGCTAGAGATCACGATCAGGGGTGAGCTGGCAAAAAGGAGCATCGCCAGAAGTGAGACAAACACCCCGCCCATTTGGTAGGCAAGCACTCCCACCAGGCCCACCGTCATGACACCCAGAATCACCATTGGCCGTCTGATCAGTCTGGCGGTCGCATCCTCAAAGACCCTGGCCCCGGAGAGATAAGCGTAGCCACCCGTGATCAAAGGCAGCACCGGTGGGTGGTCAAACCAGGGTTTGTTGATCCCCAAGGGATTCCCCCCGGCAGTATTGGCAAAAAAGTGATCCACATTCACATAACGGTAGTCGTTTCCATGGTAGCCGACGAGACCTGACCGGCCAACCGGTAATCCCAGGCGGATCAGACTTAGGCCAACCCAGGCATTGCTATATTCGTCCATACTTTCTCCCGGAAGAGGAATAAAGGCAAAGTTTTTAAAACGCAGGCCGAAAGCCAATAAGAGGATCAGAGTGACCGCGACCACCCTGGTAAAAATTTTTATCTTACTCATATAATTTCTGGATCTGACTATCTGAATAATTGAAGAAACACTCGATCCTCGCTTTGCGTTTCACCTTTTGGGAGAAATCAGTGATCCTTTCGTGATCAGAAAAACACTTCCAACTAGTGTCGGTTTGTTTTTGGTCATCTCCCAGTCCGACCCGCCCGGGTATTGGAAAAGTCACCCTAAAACTGTTGATCCTGCCCAGTTCAGTGAGCATATCAGCATAAGAATCGTGCTTCAAAACGACCAAGTGGAAACTATTAGCCGATCTTTCCTCCTGGCCGCAAAAGAGAAATACCTTGGCGAAGTTGCTCTCAGCCGTCGGCGGGTCGCCAAAAATGGAATAGAGACAGGGGTCGCTGACCAAAGGCCGGCTGGTTGACACTGTCGTCAGTAAGGCCTCGTATAATCCTTCTGAATAATTTTTTTGGTAATGGCGCCTGAAAAAAGAGAAGAGCAAGACGGCGATGAGGATCCAAAAAGTTAAGAAAATCAATATTTCACGCCGGTAGCTCTTCGGCATCAGACTCATATTTGAAGTCTAGCACAGAGACAGATTAGAATAAGAAAGGACGCTATGAAAAGACTCATCCCCCTATTTCTTATTTTTCTGATCGCTTTGGGACTAAGGACCTATCGTTTGGCCGATCAGCCACCCGGATTGACCTGGGATGAAGCCGGTTTGGGCTACGACGCCTACTCCATTCTGAAGACCGGTCGCGACCAGCACGGCGTCTTCCTGCCGATCATTTTTGAATCTTTTGGCGACTACAAGCCCGGCGTCTATATTTACCTGACCGTCCCCTTCGTCGCGGTCTTTGGTCTTAATGAACTGGCCGTCCGGCTACCTTCTGCCATTCTCGGCGCCCTCTCGGTGATTGGTATTTATCTTTTGGCCCAATTACTTTTTCCAAACCAACGCTTCAAATTTGGAAAGTATTCTTTCGGCCTTGGTTATGTCAGCGCCCTGGTGTTGGCCTTTATGCCCTGGCACCTGCATTTCTCCCGCGGTGCCTGGGAAGTAAATACCTTTGTGACGATGCTTCTTTTTGCAACCTACTTATTTATCCTGAGTCTGAAAAACAGCAAAGTCTCACCCCTTTCGGCCTGTCTTTTGTTTGCCTTAAGCATTTTTACCTATCAGGCTGGCAAAGTACTCACCCCCCTGGTCATCCTCATTTCCATCGCCGTTTATCTCCCCGAGGCAAAAATTAGATTTGCCGAAGTCAAAAAAAAGGAAAAAATCTTTCTGCCGATCTATCTGCTCCTGGTGGCTGTCGTGGGCATCTACTTTTACCAGACGTTGGTCGGCCCGGCGGGGAACCGGGTCAAACGCCTGAGCATTTTTTCCTACAAACCCGCTCCGAGTGTGCAGTTGATCAAGACCGACAATCAAAACATGCTCTCGGTGGCGGCTTTTCATGGCCAAGCCGACCTGACCCTTCGGGCCATCGCCAGCCGTTATCTTTACCACTTCTCGCCCGAGCTGTTATTCTTTGAAAACTCGACCCCACGGGAGGCCCTGCCGAAGATGGGCATGCTTTATCTCTTCGACGCCGTTTGGCTTTTCTTCGCCCTGATGTTTCTGGCCAGAAGTCACGATACGCGCTCGAAAATAATCCTGCTCACCCTATTGATCACCGCACCGATCGGGGCCAGTCTGACCCTTTCTGAGTTTTCCGTTGTCCGGGCCTTGTTTCTGACCATCCCCTTCGCGCTCCTGATCTCCCTGGGCATTTACTTTGCCTGGCAAAATCATCGCTATCTATTCTTGTTTGTCGCCTTGCTCTATCTTCACAATATTACCCTCGGCCTCGATCTCTACTTCAGACATTCAAAAGTTCTCCTGGCGCCAAGTTATAACTTCGGCGTCAAGGAGGCTGTTTCCTGGATCGTCAATAATCCAGCCAAAAAGGTCGTCATGACGGACGTTTATGGCCAGCCATACATCTTCTACTTGTTCTACACCAGATACGACCCGGCCAAATTCCAAAAAGAAAATAAGTTCGTCAGTGGAGGAGTTGACGTCGGCTTTGTCCCCTCGCTTGATAACATCGAATTCCACCAGTTCTCAATTGACGATATCAGGACTCAAAAAGATTATCTCTTCATCGGCACCCGGGGCAACATTACTGATTCCTTCGATTACCATCTGCCGGTAGTCGAGAACTATGATGAGATAAATTATCCCGACGGGATCTCTCCGGTATTTAGAATGGTAAAAACATATCAATGACAAAAAATTTACTGATCATTTTCATTCTTATCCTCGCCTTCTTCCTTCGAGTCCCCTTCCTGGACCGCTTTCCCGCCGGCTTGAATGCCGACGAGGCGGCGATCGGTTACAACGATTACTCCCTGATAAAGACCGGACTTGATGAACACGGTACCTCCTGGCCGTTGGTCTTCCGTTCCTTCGACGATTACAAACCGGCTGGTTATTTTTATCTGGCTCTTCCCTTCGTCGCTACCATGGGGCTCTCGGTCTGGGCGGTCCGCCTACCTTCGGCCCTTTTGGGGGTGATCTCCATTTACTTTATTTATCTGCTCTCCAACAAACTATTCCCGCAGCAGCGCAGTGCTAAGTCCCGAATCGTATTCGAGGTAACTCAGCCCACCGCTTGCCATTTCCCCCTGGCATATCCACTTCAGCCGCGGCGGTTGGGAAGCCAACGCCGCTTCCGTCCTGATGCTGATTGGTCTGTATTTTCTCATTGTTTCCTTGGAAAAACCAAAATATTTTTTACTGACGATGATTTGTTTTGTGGTCAGCCTTTATACCTATCATTCTCTCCGGGTGGTCATTCCCTTGGTTTTTCTGGCTTTTCTTTTCTTCTACTTTAAGGAAGTAAAAGAACTGCTTGCCCAAAAGGCCAAACTCAGGCCGGTTCTGATCTCCACCCTTCT
>CAYQLI010000099.1:0-3510 GCA_964418355.1 uncultured Pseudomonadales bacterium
GTGACAGTACCTGTAATGGCATCATCACGGTCGGTCAATACACCATCAAAACCTGGAACGAAAAATATTACCCAGGCACAAATATGACCGATGTCATTGTCCATTCCGATAATACCGGCATGGTGTTTATGGCGAGGAAACTAGGCAAAGAAAAATTTGCCGAGTATCTCTCAAAATACGGTTTTGGCAAGCTGACCGGGATCCAGCTCCAGGATGAGGCCCGTGGTAATGAAAGAACCGAAAACGATATCAAAGACATTGACCTCGCCACCAATTCCTTCGGGCAAGGCATCGCCGTCACGCCGATCCAGATCATTACGGCGGTCAATGCCATTGCCAACGGCGGAATTCTGATCAAACCGACCATTATTGAAAAAGTGATCAGCAACAGCAAGGAAATTCCTTTCGAACCGGAACCGCCGGTCAAGGTCCTGGAGCCGGAAGCGGTCAATCAGATCCGGGACGTGATGGTCGCCGCGGTCGAAAGAGGAGAGGCTAAATGGGCCCGCCCCAAAGGGATCAAGGTCGCCGGCAAAACCGGGACCGCCCAAGTACCGATCCAGGGTCATTATGACCCGACGAAAACGATCGCTAGTTTCATCGGTTTTTTCCCGGCCGATCACCCCAAATTCACCATGCTCGTTTCCCTGACCGAACCGCAGACTTCCCCCTGGGGCTCCGAAACGGCCGCTCCCTTGTGGTTCTCCATCGCCAACCAGCTTTTGCTCCAAACTAGCGCCTATTAGCCAAACAAGCTAAAATCAAATTGTGTCACGTCTCAAACAGCACTCGATCTCCTTCAAACACGCTCTCGACGGAGTTATCTATACCTTCAAAACCCAGCCCAACTTCCAAGTCCATGTCTTTTTTGCCCTCCTGGCAACCATTGCCGGTTTTTACTTTCGGATCAGCCGGGCCGAGTGGTCGGTCATTATCTTTATCATCGGCCTGGTTCTTGTCGCCGAGATGATCAATACCAGTATTGAAGCCGTGGTGGACCTCCACACCGAGCAATACCACGATCTGGCCAATCCTGATTTTTCTGCCCTACCTATTAACCAGTTTCTAACTATGTCTCTACTTCTTGGTCTCCTTCTTATCTCCTTTCTTATCCAAGCGGCCGTAGTCGTTCCTTGGATCGGCCTCCTTTACCGTCTGAAGTTTTTCAAAAGGAAAACCGCTGTCACCGCCAGTCTAAAAGATGCCGCCTCGACCCATATCCGCTCCAAAGCCAGGACCCCCGAAGGAGGGGGTCTGCTGATCGTTGCCCTCACCAGCCTGATGTTTGCTCTCATTTTCCCTCTCTCGAAGTTCATCGGCATCAATATCACCACCGTCTATCCGATCAACGAAGAATTGAATGTCATTTTCTTTACCTTCCTCTCTTTCTGTCTCCTCGGTCTCTATGATGATATCGTCAAGTATTTTGAGTTGGATCGCGATCTTGGCTACGCCGGCTTGAAAACCCGGACCAAATTTCTGATCCAGGCCGTTCTGGGTCTCATCATTGGGTCGCTGATGTATTTCAACCTCCATATCAGCTTCATCCACATCCCATTCTTCGGCATCCTCAACTTAGGTATCTGGTTCATCCCGGTGGTGGCTTTTCTGATCATGACCTTCGCTAATGCGGTCAACATCACCGACGGCATGGATGGCCTGGCCGGAGGATTGCTCATGATCGCTCTTTTTGGTTTTCTGATGCTTTCCGTCTCGATACTGGATACCCCGATCTCTATATTTATCGCTCTTTGGCTCGGCGGGCTGATCGCTTTTCTTTATTTCAATGTTTTTCCGGCCCGTATCTTTATGGGCGACGCCGGTGCGATGGCCTTTGGTGCCACCTTAGCGGTCATTGGCCTGCTTCTGGGGAAGTTCATGGCGCTTCTGGTGATCGGTGCCCCTTTCTTGGTAGATGGACTAAGTAGCCTTCTTCAGCTCGCCTCGGTCCAACTGACCGGGAAACGGATCCTGCCGATCGCCCCGATCCATTATTGGCTTTTGAGGATCGGCTGGACCGAACCGAAGATCGTCCAAAGGGCTTGGCTGGCGGCGATCATGGTGGTTGTCTTCGGTCTTTGGTTGGCACTAATATAAAGCTTAGTTGGTCCCATGAATTCGGTAAAACGAACCCATTTTTTTGCCTTGATCACCATCCTGTCTCTTTTCATTTCCTTTATTGGTTTGGTGGCTGTTTATAACGCCTCGGTGGTCGAGGCCTTCAATGATTTCAACGATAAATATTATTTTGTGAAACAGCAGTTTACCTGGCTGATCCTGGGCTTGATCGTTTACTTCGTTGTCTCTCGCCTTAATCCAAAATTTTTCAAAAAGATCTCCCTCATTTTTTTTGTGGTCGCACTAATCACCATGATCCTGGTCCTGATCCCGGGCCTGGGGATGAAGTTGCAGGGAGCCAGGCGCTGGGTCTCATTGGGACTTTTCCGCTTCCAGCCTTCGGAGCTACTCAAAACCAGTCTGGTCGTTTACCTGGCTACCTGGCTGGAAGGCCCGAAAGAGATCAAAAAATTTGCCTTTCTCCTGGCCGCCTGCTTGGGATTGATCATGCTCCAGCCTGATCTTGGCACCGCCGTGATCGTTGCCACATTGGGTTTCGGTATGTTCTATCTATCGGGAAGCAAGATCAAAGAGATCATTCTCTTCTTTGCTTGTCTGACCGCGGGAGCCGCCATTCTTATCTTTGCTTCACCTTACCGGCTTGAGCGGCTGAAAACCTTTCTCGACCCGACGGCTGATCCCTTGGGCCGCTCCTATCACATCAATCAGGTGCTTATCGGTCCCGGCAAAAGTATGCTTATCTGCCTGAGGCAACGACTGACTCAATTTTTACCATCGTCGGGGAAGAACTTGGCTTCCTGGGCGGTACCGTCCTCATCGTCTTGTTGCTTTCGCTCTCAATGCTCGCCTTTAAAGTCGCCGCTAATGCCCGCGACCAGCACAGCCGTTTGCTGGCTTCGGGAGTCGCCTTGCTGTTTTCCGCCCAAACTTTCGTTAACCTGGCGTCAATGGTCGCCCTCATTCCTCTTACCGGTGTTCCCTTACCCTTGATCTCCTACGGGGGGTCCTCGCTGATCACCACTTTTGCCGCCCTTGGTATACTTTCATCTGTAGCGCGACAAACATGAAATCAACAATTGTTTTTACCGGCGGTCATCACAATTCAGCGCTGGTGATTGCCCTGCAGTTAAAGAAGGAAGGCTATCCGATCGTCTGGTTCGGTCACAAATTCGCCGCCGCCGGAAACAAAAACGTCTCCGCCGAATTCCAGGAAGTCACCCGGAATCAGATCCCTTTTTATGAACTCAAAACCGGAAAATTCTATCGCCAGTTCAACCCTTTCACTCACCTGAAAACCCTCTTTGGTTTCCTGCAGGCATTTTTCCTGCTCCTGCTGGTTCGCCCCAAACTGATTGTTTCTTTCGGCGGCTATCTCGCGGTCCCCGTCGTGATCGCCGGCTGGCTGCTGCGGATCCCGAGTGTCACCCACGA
>CAYQLI010000100.1:0-3432 GCA_964418355.1 uncultured Pseudomonadales bacterium
ATCTCCCGATTGTTAATCCTATTTTGTCTCTCTAAGGCATCAAGCCGATTGGCGAGATCAACCATTTGCGAAGTCTCTGATTTGTTTTCTTTTTTGTTCATTCTGGCGGAGGGGGCGGGATTCGAACCCGCGATATCCTTTAAGGGATATGGAAGTTTAGTAAACTTCTGCCATAGACCACTAGGCGACCCCTCCAGATATACGAATTATACCGTTGATCCGAGGCCTCCGTGTAAGTGAGGCATGATGAATGTTAGGTCCGTAAATATTTGCCGCCGATAAGTCCGATGATTAATAGCACCACATCTCGAGCCAATTCTGATTTGGTTAACACTAGGCCAGCACAGAAAAGAACAAGGATAATAACTGTTAAAAGTCGAATTGATTCGTCGAATATGTGTTGTTTAAAACCGATTTCTTTCATGTCTCATTTAATTCTCCCCGACATTATCCACACTTAAACTTTCAAGATACTTTCCAAGTCGTTTTGCTTCTTGAAGTGTGAGGTCGATGGGAAGGTAAAGGTGGACAATTTTTCCCGCGCGTAGAGGGAACGGGTAAGTAATTAGGTCGTTTGGTATTGCTACCTTTTGCTCCTGCTTACTGTCGATCATATCGACAGCTTGCGTCGTTGGTTTCTTCTCCCCTGCATCTGTCAATTCCCCGTTGGCTCTAGGGGTAGGAAGAGTCGTCTTTTTAGGTGGAGCCCAGCCTGGATTAATCAAAAAGTTCGTATACCAATTTTTTGCCTTGTTTAATCTAGACTTGTATACCAGAAGGCTCTCTGCGGTATACTTTCCCGCGGTTAAGTTTGCAAACCGACCAATATAGTCATTAACGTCCACCGACCGAATATCAACTTCTTGCCAATTTTCTTTTCCGTCCACAGTTAACATGATCTGCTTAACGATGGTTTTCATTGGTGTGACGGATCCTGGTGCCACCCTTCCTTTGCTAATCAGATTATCGAGAAACTCGATCATTCCTTTTACAGTCCCGCTTCCAATTTGATTTGTCATATCCTAAATTAATATCTTAATAACTAAGATTATTTTATCACTTAAAATGTTTAAGTCAAGCCCTAATATTAACGATTGGTTTTTTCGGTCCGTCCATATTCAAATACCTGATAGAATTGAGGCTAATGGTAAAAGAGGTTAGCTTCCGGGAGAGAAAAAGTTTCGACAAACTAGCGGCGCATCCACTGCAGAGCTGGGCGTGGGGGGAATTTCGTGAGAAGACCGGGGTCTCGGTGATCCGTCTGGGCAGGTATCAGAAGGGCAAATTGATGGAAACGGCCCAGGTGACGGTTCACCGGATTCCCCACTTGCCTTTCTCGATCGGCTACTGGCCCAAGGGCGTGATTCCGAGCAGGTTGATGGTGGAGGAAGTGAAGAAGGAGCTAAGAAACCGAGGTGTGATCATGGTGAAACTGGAACCGAACGAAGTAAAAAATCAGGAGACCGGAGAAGCGATCAAAAAGTTCGGAGGACGTCTCGGAGTGGTGGCGGGGCGGCCGCTATTCACGCGCTGGTCTTTCTGGCTGGACCTGACCAAGAGCGAGGACGAACTAATGGCCGGAATGAAACAGAAAACCAGATACAACACCCGATTAGCCGAAAAGAAAGGCGTGGTGGTCAAAGAAGATAATAGCCTGGAAGCTTTCGAGGAATATTGGAAACTAACCGAGGAAACAACCAAGAGGCAGGGATTTTATGCCCACACCAAGAAATATCACCAGCTGATGTTTATTACCTTGCAGCCCATGGGCCTGGCTCATCTTTTTGTCGCAACCCACGAGGGAAGGACTCTCGCGACTTGGATCGTCTTTGTTCTGAATGGAATTTTGTATTACCCGTACGGTGCATCAACGCGAGATGATCGGAATGTCTTTGGCAGTAATCTACTAATGTGGGAGGTGATCAAATTCGGCAAGAAAAACGGTTGTAAGCTTTTTGATATGTGGGGCTCGCCCGGGCCGGCTCCAAAACCGACCGACCCCTGGGCAGGGTTCCACCGTTTTAAGGAAGGCTACGGGGCAAAATTGGTCGAGTTTGTGGGGACTTATGATCTGGTGATCAATCCTTTACTTTATTGGCCCTATCGCGTGGGCGAGGAGATCCGTTGGGTTTTCCTACGATTATTTCGGAAATTCAGCTGATGATTGATCTGCGCCAAACAAAGCAGTGGGGATCCTGGCTTGAGCAGACCGGCTGGATTGTGGACCAGCTGAAAACGAAGGCTGGCGGCAGGATACAGATCTTCATTCGCCGGATGCCGATTGTGCCGATCGCCTTCTTTAAACTGCAAAGATTTGATGAAGAAATTGACTGGCAGCACCTGGACGAAATAAAGAAGAAGTACCAAGTCCTTTGGTCGGTTATGGAACCGGCGACCGAAAATGTCATTCCCGATATCAAGAAACACGGCTATCGCCTGACCCGTGAACCATATCTACCGACCAAGACCCGCGTTCTTGACTTGACCAAAAGCGAAAGACAACTACTTAATGGAATGAGTGAGAACTTCCGGAGGATAATCAAAAAAGGTATTGCGGCCAAAATGGTAAAGGTAACGGCAGATCAATTTTATGAAGGGTGGAAACGCTGGGCGAAGTCATACATCTTGCCGAGAAATCAATTTGACAGTTTGGTGAAAGTGTTTGGGGACAAGGCGGAGTTTTGGGCGCTCCAAAAAGACGATGGGCTGCTTTCGACAGTGATGCTTCTTTATACCCCCGATACCTGTTTTTATTATCAAACCTGGACGAGCGAGGCAGGACGGAAAAGCTCCGAGCATGTCGTGCTGACTTGGGAGACGATGAAAAGAGCGAAGAAACTGAAAAAGAAGTTCTATAACTTCGAGGGAATTCAGGATGTGCGTTTCCCCATCGCCAGATGGGATGGCTTTACGGAATTTAAACGCCGTTTCGGCGGGGAGGAACTGGCCTACCCCGGCTCCTTTCTAAAGTGGTTTTGACTTTTACAAAAATTGTGTATGATTAAGTTATGAAACAATTAAACAAGACTCTGGAGGTGTACTTGGTGAAGAAGGCTCCGGCTCTTCCCAAGGGTATTAAAGACGTTTTAGTAAAGTTTGCTCCGTGGCTCGCGATCATCGGGGTGGTTCTCTCGATTCCGGCTCTGTTGGCACTTTTCGGCTTGGGTGCAATGATGTATTCCCTGCCTTATGCTTATGGGGTTGGTCGGGGCGGTTTCTCTCTGGCAGCCCTGTTCCTCGTGGCAGTAGCGGTACTTGAGGCTTTGGCAGTGCCGGGATTAATGAAAAAGAAAATGGCCGGTTGGAACTTTCTTTACTATGCCGTTTGGGTGAACGCGGTTTATTCCCTGATCAGCTACGACCTCGTCGGTCTGGTGGTGGGGCTAGTGATCTCGCTATACCTGCTGTTCCAGGTGAAGAGCTACTACAAGT
>CAYQLI010000101.1:0-223 GCA_964418355.1 uncultured Pseudomonadales bacterium
CAGATCTTCCTTCTGTTTCACCAACCTCTTAAAAAACGCTTCATTCCACTTGATCCCCCTCGCTGCTTCCAACTTCCCGGTGTAAACGACAAAGCCGCCATTCGTCGAGACGCCATCCTCGCGGTGTAGACGCCGGCAGATGGAGTCGATATAAAAATAGCCATGGTGGTCCAGAAGTTCTTTCGGGGCGGCCAAATAAGGCTTCTCGCCACTAGGAACCAAC
>CAYQLI010000101.1:233-2989 GCA_964418355.1 uncultured Pseudomonadales bacterium
TTCTCGATAACCTTACGGGACACTTTCACCAGTCTCAGCTGAGTCTTTTTGATGATCCTAGTTGCCTCAGTGGCCACCTCGGTACCGCCTTGCTCTGCCAGTAAAACCACAAGCGTCTCATACAAACTGGAGATCACCGTCATCTTTTCCTCATCGGGACGATTTTCGGACAGAACTTTCTTTGCAAATTCCTCCATTGCCACGGCCAAGTTTTCATCGATATAAATGCCGCTTTGGCCTCTCCCTTCACCGGCCGGACGCAGGGCCACATCAAATTCCAGCGAGACATCGCCTTCAAAAAACCCGGCTCTCCCCGAGTCCAGCTCGATCCTCTTTAAGACTTCCGTTCTCCGCTTCAGGATCACCCGAGGACCGGTTTTGGCTCGTCTGACCGTCTCCAAATATCCCCGCTCGGCCACTACCGATCCCGCCCGCTGTTCGTTTAACAAAGAGGGGCTCTTGGTGCCCTGACGGGGTACAAATAACTTGAATAATTGCTCCCGCGTCATCCCACAACCCGTGTCGGAGACCTCGATCTCATCGCGACTGATCTTAACCTTGATCCGCCCCATACTTCTTTTGGCCTTTTCACTCCTTCCCCAATAATGGTGATCTCTGTTCGAAAGACGCGGCTGTCCCACCACCTCGAGGCTTACTCCCCGGCCCAAGATCCCGCTTCTGAATGCGATCGCATCTAAAGTCTCCTGGATCTTTTCGTCGGTCAGCGAAACTCCGGTGATGCGTACTATTGTTCCCGACTCACCCGGTATATCAGATAGATCTCCTACCGGATATTTGTCCAAGGAAACTACATTGACATAAGTTCTCCCTCCAAGCGACTTTCTTACCCGAGAAACATACGTCTCCCCACCGTCAACCTTACTTATAACTTTTATTTCTCCGGTCTGACCCCCCAAAAGCACCTCGAGCACCTTGACGCCGGAGGCGAACATGCCGATTTCATTTTCCGGATCGATCGCGTCCTGGCCGTTGGCGATCAAGTTATCGACCGCCTGTACCAGGGAATTGGCCGAAACCCTTTTCGTAAACACCTCCCGTCTCGGTCTTTTGAAATAGCCTTCTCTTTCCTCTCCCCCCTCGATCACCACCGAATTTCTGGCCATCGCCTCATGACTGACCTCGCCAAGTCCATCACCCCTCGCCCTAGCTTGAGAAACATACGAAGATAACTGGCCCAGTTCGATCCATTCCTCCAAAACGGCATTCTCACCCAAGAGCTCCTGGCAAACCTGCATCAAGCGTCTCTTCTCGAGAGTCGGGGTCTCTTTCCACAAAGCATGAAAGCCTCTGCCTGTATGATAACCATGGCTTTCCAGTAAACCGATCAGTCCGACCCCATAGTTATCCACCGCCTCAGCCTGACACAAAGTCTCCATCGTATTTATAAACCCAATTGCTTGAGATTGAAACGCCGAAGATACCCTCTCGGCCTTAGCCGATTTAGCCTCGTGACCACGCACCGCTTTCATGTCCCATATTTTAGGTTGTACATTACTATAAGTCAATGGTAAAATATACCTATGCAAATCCTGACTACCCCCCACCCATTCCTGAAACACAAAGCCAAGGAGCTCAAAGCGTGGGACAAGAAGACCGCCAAGGAGGTCAAAGAGATGGAAGAGATCCTCAGGAAGACGACCAATCCCAAGGGCGTCGGCCTCGCCGCTACTCAGGTTGGCCTCGACAAACGCCTCTTCATCCTCCTCAACGAAAAAGATAACTCGGTTAAGATCTTCGTCAATCCGGAGATCCTCGAAAAGAGTAAGAAAATGCTTTCTAGCGCTTACAAAAAGAAAAAGGACCGCTGGCTGGAAGGCTGTCTTTCCATTCCGAAAATCTGGGGTTTCGTTGATCGGCCTTTTTCGATCAAACTGAAGTATTTTGTGCCCAAATTCATTGATAGCAAGTGGGTCCTCTCCGAACAGATCAGCGACTACGATGATGTTGAGTCTGCCTATACCCAGCATGAGATAGACCACCTCAACGGCGTCCTCTTCACCGATCGAATCCTGGAACAGCACGGCCAGATGCTCCGTGAGACCGAAGATGGCCTGACCCCGATTTCCCTTTAGACATGAAAAAGCCCCACATCAAATGACGTAGGGCTTTTGTTTCCCCTTACCCCCCCTCTTACGGGTTGGAAAAAAGCGAGGTTGGCGTCGGTCCGCCAGCTGGCGGAGGCGTTTCCTCCGCCGCGATGGTGGTATCGGTCACGAGAGAAAGGTCCACCTGGTACTTGCCCTGAATGATCAGGACCAGTCCCTTGGCATCCTTCGCGACGACAAAGACGAGCGCGACGCCAAAGCCGTCTTCGCTATTCTCAACCAAGGCGAAGCCATAGCCGTAAACCTCGCCCGACGCGTCCACCAGTTGGGGTGCGTGCGCGCCCCCGTCTTCGAACCAGGTGTTGAGGTCGGACTTGATGGTCCCCGCCGGCAGAGCAAGGTGGACGGTCAGGAACTCGTCATTCACCTCGTCTTTCGGCACATACGGTATTTCTTCACCCGTCTCGGTTGTGACAGTAAAAACCGGCGATCTCTCTAGGCTCACGACCGTCACGGCCAGGCCATCAACATCCAAGGAGCAGTCCACACCCGCCACTCCCCCGTCTTCACACGGAACAGCTGTCGCTATTGGCGGTCTCATCGTCGCCGTCGGTGGCAGTGGCGTTGCGGTGGCCGGGACTGACGTCACCGTCGCGGTGACCGGTTCGGGCGTTGCCGTCACCCGGACCT
>CAYQLI010000101.1:2999-3348 GCA_964418355.1 uncultured Pseudomonadales bacterium
AATAGAGAAGCCACACGGGAAGTTCAATTCGCTTATTCATCTTTTTCACCTCCTTTCATCTTTGGATTCAGGTGAAAATATCTAGGGGTTTAAGGTACCTACTCCCTTCTTTCTCCCACATGAGGGGTCAAAAGGAAATATTAAATCTCATATTATCACGACTCTAGGATATCCGTTGTGCTAGAATTCGTTTACTCCTAACCCACCGCACTTGAACAAGTTAACTCAAGAAAGGAGGGTGAAAGTGGACAAGAAACCACTCACCCAAAAGAACAAGAAGAATTACTTGCCATATGTGCTTGTCGCTTCCGTATTGTATTTCGCGGTCGCGATCCTGCCGCTGCTCGGC
>CAYQLI010000102.1:0-3345 GCA_964418355.1 uncultured Pseudomonadales bacterium
GATTAATGCGTGCCATTTTGCCTTTGGCAAAACCAATATAGAAAAGGGTAAAAACAGAAATAAGAACGGAGGGAATGATGGCGTCACGGGGTGAGAGGAAGAAGAATGGCAGGACGGAAGTCAACCCGCCCAAAATATACGAAACGGCCATGAAGACAGAGTCGGTGACCGATTTCGCCACAATTTGACGGTCACCAAGGAAGCCTCTTTTCCCTTCGGCCAGATCTATCTCCATCTGAGACTTGTTTGACAGATAGGTGCCTGCTCCCATAGATAGGCTTTCGACTACCACGACGACTAGGGCGGAGAGGAGAATAATGTAACGGCTGTCTGTTCCGGCGGCAATGCCAACGACAACGCCGAGAGTGGAGACGATGCTATCTTCAAGGCCAAAAATGGTTTCCCGGACGGGAAATTGAGTCCTCATACCTTGATTCTATCTTACGGTGGCCAGTAATTCCTTTGGCTCGCACAGAAGGTAGTCCGGACTTTCATTCTTTAGAGGATCTCTCCCTTCGAAGCCCCAGGTAACGGCAATCGAGATGATGCCAGCTTTTTTTGCGGCTTCAACATCTCTGGTTTCATCACCGACGTAGGCGACTTGCTCGGAGGCAAGTTCCAGGTCTTTGACGATTTTTTTGAGGGTTTCGTCTTTGCCAAAGTAAGAATGATCCTCAAATACCCCCTTGAAGATGTCTAGCAAATTGTTTTGCTTTAAAAATTCTTCGATATTGCTTTTTTTGTTTGAGCTCATAACATAAAGATCACAGCCCTTTGATAGTTCTATGAGTACTTCAGGTAGGCCAAAAACGATATCACTCTTCATTAAACTGTCTTTGATGGTTTCTTTGAGTCGGCGGTAGTGCTTCAACCACTCGAGTTTGGAAATCTTGAGTTCCTTTACGACTTGACGGACGCCTTTTTGGCGAAGGTCGGCCAGATCCCCCGTAAGCTGGATGCCTTTGTCCGCGAGAATTTCTTTTACCAAGACAAAAACACTTTCGAGATTGTCTACGATGGTGCCGTCAAAATCAAAAATCAGGGATTTGATCACAAGATGATTCTAGCAGGGTCGGGCCTAGCTGATCTTCTTCAGGATGATGAGAACGATAAAACCAAGGGAAAAAGTTAGGACCGCAAGCGGATTAATATTGTCCATATTTTTATTTTATTCTTTTTGTCTAGCGGCGTTTTGAGGTCCAGAGATCGTTCCACCAATCGCTAGGATTTGAAGACAAGATCTTCTCGGCAATTTGCCGAGCGCTTTTTGTTTTTAGCAGGCTATAGTGTCCACCTTTGCTTTTTAGCCACATGGCCGCTTCTTTGTTCCCCACCCAGGCGTACTCCTTGAGGAGGAGGATTTGATCAAGGAGGTCGGCATCCTTTGCGATTAACGCTTCCTTTGACTTTCTGTCCTGATACTCAAGCGAGACCGATGATAGCTCGTCGCTGAAGGGAAGATCTTTTAATTGACCATCATGGATCTCGTCTTCGAAAACCTTGACGAATTTCTTATGAACCCAATTTTGGTCACCGCTTCTGGTTTCACCAGTGTCATGGAAAAGACACATGGTGACGACTTTGTAGGGGTCGGCTTTTTCTAAATGAGCTAGAAACCAGCCGATCGTGGTGACGCGGTAGCTGTGTGAGGAAATGTTATCGGAGAGATCATCGGTGAGAAGAGTTTGACGGTGAGAACGGGCCAATTTCCGCAGGGTGCCGACCTCAAAAAAGAAGTTTGCCAGAATTTTGTTGGAGGATGGGGTTTTTCTTAATGTTGATTTCATTTTGTTTTTTAAAACCTGTTTGATTTTTCTAACACAAAATCAGGATAGACACCCAACAGCTTCTTCCAGGCTAAGTATAAGGGTTTCAATGATTTTTCCAATTTTGGAAAACTACTGATGTCGCGATAATCTCTTTCTAATTTCCCCATAGTGTAGTCTCGTTGTCCCTGAGACATCTGGATCAGGTAATTAATATCGGTGAGATGACTGGCGGAGTCGGCAGCGGCTAAGATTTTAGCTTCGAGGGAAACTGGCTGAACGTCGCGGCCGCGGTGGGCTCTAACACAATGGGCGACCTCTTTGATCACTTCCGGTGCGACACCGATTTCGGATAGAAAACGTTTGGCTTCGACTTCTGACTGAATAGCGTGGTCCTTTTCTTTGTCCCAAAATAGAAGACCGATGTCATGCAGCCAAACAGACATCAGCAACACATTTTCATCTGTCTTTGGATAATTCACCAGAATATCTCTAGCCCATTTTTCGACCATAGCAACATGACGTGGCAAATACTGATAAATCGGATCCTTTGTCTTTTTGAAGGTTTCAAGAAAATGTTTTCTGGTTTGCAGAACTAGTTTATTTGTCATGGAGATACTTTTTACCCTTTAATTGGTCGGGAAGCAAGCTTTTGTCGGTGTACATTTCATAGCCCTTGCCGTAACCGATCTTTTTCATCAACTTCGTCGGGGCGTTCCTGAGTTCCAAGGGAATAGGAAGATTGCCAAATTGTTTTACATCTGCCTGAGCGGCGCGCAGTCCGTCGTAGGAGCCGCGGTCTTTTTTCGCCAGGGCCAGATATGCGGCGCCATGGGCCAGGTTTATGGCACACTCGGGATAGCCGATGGTATTACAGGCGGCAAAAACGGCATTCGCAACGACGAGGGCAGTTGGCTGGGCCAGGCCAATATCTTCGCTGGCAAAAATAACCATGCGGCGGGCGATGAAAAGAGGATCCTCGCCCGAGTCAACCAGGCGGGCGAGATAATAGAGAGCGGCATCGGGATTGCTCGCGCGCATACTTTTGATAAAAGCAGAGATCGTGTTGTAGTGCTCTTCACCCTTTTTGTCGAAGCGGAGGAATCTCGATTGAAGGGTGTTCTTCAGGGAGTCGAGGTTGATCTTTTTGTAAAGGCGGAAGCAATTGTCGAGCAGATTGATGATCTGACGGGCATCGCCATTGGCAACGGCGATCAGCCAATCGCGAACGTCTTCACTGATTTTGATTTTCGTCTCGGCCCGAGGGGCCCCCTTCGGGGAAAGAGCGGCCAGGGCTCGATCAATGATCAAGCTGATTTCGTCGTGACTTAATTCAGACAAAACAAAAACGCGACAGCGGGACAAAAGCGGGGCGATCACTTCAAAACTGGGATTTTCGGTCGTCGCTCCGATGAGAGTTAGGGTGCCCCTCTCGACAAAAGGAAGGAGGAAGTCCTGCTGGGCTTTGTTGAAGCGATGGATTTCATCCAGAAAAAGAATGGTGGGACGCTTTTCTTCGGCTGACTGGTCAACCAGCTTTTTGATGTCCGCCTTCCCGGCAGAAACGGCGGAAAGCTCC
>CAYQLI010000103.1:0-2733 GCA_964418355.1 uncultured Pseudomonadales bacterium
CGGTCGTGGTCAAAGGCACACTAAAAAAACTCCTGGACTTTGCTCGCGACACCTCGCCTTTGGGGGCAGTCGCTCCCAGACTTCTCAACCCTGACGGAAAGCCCCAAGCCTCTGTCTTTAGGTTTCCGACAATCTGGAATGCCATCAAAAAAGACTTCTTTAATTGCCAAAACTGTTTCGGAAAATACCTGCCGGATAATCGCATCCAAAAAGTTGACGTCGCTGTTATGGCTGCCTTCCTGATTCCCAAAGCCGCCTACGAGATTGTCGGTGGTTTGGATGAGAAATATTTTATGTACTACGAAGATTTTGAATTTTGTCGTGGGCTCCGGAAGAGAAACCTCCCGCTCTACTATTTTCCTGCCGCCAGAGTCAGACATGTTCACGGGGCCAGCGGCCATTTCGTCTCCCATATGGAGAGCCCCTTATTCGCCTCAGCCAAGCTCTACTATGGTACCTTCTATTCAAATATACTAAACTTAATTTTGTGGGTAGGCCACAAATGGCAGGTAATATTAAGACGAAAACGTTTCCGTGATTAAAAAAAACAAGCTCTTCATTTTTCTGATCGTTTTTGGAATCGCCATTAGGCTCTTCCTGATGGTTTCCACCTATCACTCCGATCTGGCCGGACAGATCATCAGCTCCTATTTCTTTGCCTATAAAAACGTTATCAATATTTATGATTTTCTAGCCGGATTACCAGCCGACCAAACCCTGATCAAGAACTTTGGTCTAAGTGATATTTTCATTTATCCGCCTCTGACCTATTTCACCCTAGGGGGTTGGCTCAAACTGATCCAGCCTTTTACCTCGGGGTCATTTTTCACACACGTTATGGAGGGGCTTTCGGTGTACAAAGAACCAGGCTTTAGTTATTACCTATTCCTTCTGAAGCTTCCTTATCTGATCACCGACCTCATTCTGGCCTTTTCTCTTACCAAACTTTTCGAAAAAGCATCGGATAAAAAACTGGTTTTCCTCCTTTGGATTTTCAATCCGGTCACCCTTTATTCGTCCTTTTCCATGGGAGTATTCGATGTCATCCCGGCTCTGTTCACCGTCCTGGCCCTCGTCTTTCTGAAAAGACAAAGGGTCCTCCTGGCCGCCCTGATGATCGGTTTTGGCGCCGCCTACAAGTCCTATCCCTTATTCTTGTTACCTCTCTTGGTCTTATCTCAAAGGAGTTTGTGGGCCAAGATCAAGGCCGCTTTTGTCGGTGCCCTGCCGTTTATCCTCAGTAACGCCCCCTTTTGGTCATCGGCCGCTTACAAATATATGGTCTTCGGTCCCAAGAGCCAAAAACAGTTTTTCATGATCTGGCTGGTTTCTGGGGGAGAAGGGATTTTCCCCTATCTTCTCGGCTTTGTTCTCTTGTGTCTCATGGTCAGCCGGGACAAGGACGCCGTCAGAAAGATGTATGCCTATTTCTTAGGTTTCTTTTTACTGCTTTTCTCGGTCACCAATTACCACCCCCAGTGGTTCATCTGGATCGCCCCGTTCTTTGTGATCGAACTGGTGGTAAATCGCTTACGTAATGTCTGGCTGACCCTGATCCTTTTCGCCTGCTATACCGCCATTGTCTTGCTTTTCGAGAACTCACTTTCTGTCGGTCTTTTTGCCCCGCTTTCGCCCGGCCTGAATGACTTTCCGGGTCTAGCCAAACTTCTGTCGGCGAAAACCGACCTGGGTTTCTTGCGAAGCGGCATCCGGAGCGTCTTTGCCGGTATTAGTTTGTACCTGACCTATGACATCCTCTCCCACAAAGAAAAGAGCAATTCCTAACATCGTTCTCCTGCTTCTCTTGGCTTTGCTACTCCGGTTTGTCTTTATTTATCCCCAGTTTTCCGGGGATGTCAAAAACCATCTTGTTTGGGGGGAGTCATTACTTACCTCTGGTCCGGCCGGTTTTTTTGCCAGACATTTTACCGGCTTTAACGATGCCAATTATCCACCGATCACGATCTATCTTTTTGGAGCCAGCCGCTGGCTTTATCACAGTGTGAATAATTTCATCTTTTGGCAGAACTTTCATGCCAAGTTCCTGCCTTCTTTCCTGGTACCCTTATTTGCTTCGCAAAATATGGAAGCGGCTTTTATGAAACTGCCCGCGATCCTTGCTGACCTCTCGATCGGCTATCTCATTTACAAGATTCTTGGTCGAAAAAACCAAAAGCAGGCAGGCCTTTGGGCGGCCCTTTATCTACTGAATCCAGCCGTGATTTATATCAGTGCCGTCTGGGGGCAGATCGAATCCTTGCCGATTTTCTTCCTAGTGTTGTCATTTTTTTTCCTCCCCAAACGTTACTATCTTTCCCACATCGCTTTTGTTCTCGCGATCACGAGCAAGCAAACTGCTCTCTGGCTCACCCCGGTCTTTCTGATCATCTGGTGGAAGGAGGCAGGACTGACAAAACTTCTGTGCGGTCTCTTGCTCCAATTTGTGCTTTTTATTCTCATCTATCTTCCTTTTACCACCCCGGTTGGTGCCATTAGTTCTTACCTGGTCACTCTCTCCGGGTCGAGCAATTCACTGACCGATCAGGCCTTCAATCTCTGGTATTTCGTCTATGGTTGGGCCGCCAAACCGGACAGCCTCCTCCTGTTTGGTCTCCCGGTCCGGATCTGGTCCCTGCTCGCTGTCAGCACCGCTTATCTCCTGGTTTGCCTTCGCTATTGGAAAAATTACCGCCTCGATCAGGCGGCCAACTATTTATTTCTCCTCTCTTTCCT
>CAYQLI010000103.1:2743-3277 GCA_964418355.1 uncultured Pseudomonadales bacterium
GCCCCGGCCATACCCTTCCTCCTGTTGACCAGCCTGGGGCCCACGAAAAAGCTGCCTCTCTACCTAGCTCTGTCCATGTTTCATATGATTAATCTATACTTAGCCCTAAGATTACCTTTTGTATGAAAATAAAGTGGGGGATCGTCACTATTTTATTGCTGTCTCTTTTCCTAAGAGTCTATCGTCTGGGCAACCTGCCGGTATCCTTATTTGGTGATGAAGTAGATGCGAGTTATCAGGCTTGGTCCCTGGCGACTACCTTACGCGACTATCGCGGTCACTTTCTGCCCTCTTATGCTCAAAGTCTGGCCGAATGGCGTGCCCCCCTGGAAATGTATGTGGTCGCTCCTTTCGTCGGTCTCCTGGGCCCATCCACCCTTAGCGCCCGTTTACCCATGTCCCTTCTGGGGGTCTTCAGTATTTACCTAATCTATCTAATTACCAACCTGCTTTTCTCAAAGAAAATATGGCAGTTTGGCAGACTAAAGCTCGAGGTTGGTCATCTGGCCGCCCTGGTTCTGACCCTAACTCCCT
>CAYQLI010000104.1:0-3236 GCA_964418355.1 uncultured Pseudomonadales bacterium
ATTTCTTTTAAGTATTTTTCCGAATGTATCGTTTCTTCAACCGCCCCCTTAATTTTTTTGAGATCTCCATCGCTAATTGCCATAACTCCATCATACAGTAAAAATCAAATTTCCCGCCGTCCCTCCAATGCCCGCGACAGGGTCATACTGTCCGCATATTCGACCTCCGCCCCGGTCGGCAATCCTCGCCCAATCCGGGTGATTCTGAGGTTTTTCAGTTTCTCATTTTTCAGTTCACTTATCCTATGGCTGATATACATTGCCGTCGCTTCTCCCTCCATTGATGGGTTTGTGGCCAGGATCAGCTCCTTCATTTCGCCTCCCTTAAGGCGGTCCAGCAATTCACTGATGTGAAGCTCGTCCGGACCGATATTGGAAAGAGGGTTCAGGGACCCACCCAAAACATGGTAGACCCCCTCATAGCCATCAGCCCGTTCCAAGGCAAGCAGATCGAGGGGCTGTTCCACGACACAAATGACACTCTTGTCCCGCCCAGAATCTTCGCAGACCGGGCACAGCTGTCCCTCGCCGATATTAAAACAAATCCGGCATTCCTTCGTATCCAAACGTAAACGGGATAACGAAAGCGCGAATTTCTCCAGTCGCTCCTGGGGCACATGCAGTAAATAGTAGGCCAGACGCGCTGCCGATTTTGGCCCAATACCAGGCAAACTCTCAAACGCATCAATCACCTTTTGAACCGGCTTTAAACTTCTCACAAACACCTAGTATATACGAGAAATTTGCTAGTGAACCATTCCCCAAGGAGCATTGGCATTCCGTGGCGATACGGCCGGAGCCGACTTGATCTGATTTAGATGCACCGCCCAAACATTACCCTCCTCCACCCTCTTGGAAGTATAGGTCAATTCCCGCGCCGCATCGGCTGGCTCCATCTCCAAGTGTTCAATTTTAATTGTGCCGAAATCAATGTCCTCATAAAACATTTCGTCGGGCAGATGATAAGTTACTGCCAAAGTGGTCGGCCGTTCGTCAATTTGAGTCATTCGTAGCGTCATCAGCTTATCTTTGGGTAACACCAGCAACATCTCCCGAATTTTCGGTCCGCCAGCAAACAAAATTGATTCCCTTATTTCATCAGCCTCCGCACTAGCAAAACGATCGGCTACCGCCCTCCCCATCTCGATCATTCTTCGAGCCAAAACCAGGACCTCCTCAGGCTTACGGCCCAGTTCAACTAGCTTCAAACCCTCCAATCTTTCTCTCATGGTACCGAATTCTAAACCTAAAGCTAGACCAAATCAAACCAGATCCAGATTTTCCAAATCCTCTTCAATCGGACTTACTCGCTCGCCACTTGCTTCCCATTGCTCGATTGCCTCACAAATACCGGTAAAAAGACCGTCATCCTCAAGAAGACCGAGGTGGTCGTTGGCCGACCAAACATCGTTAATTCCCAACCTGTCCGCCAGCACCTCTTGATCAAAGTGGAAACTCACTCCCGTCATCCAGGCTTTACCGGCTTGGGAATAATAAAGCTGTTCTACAAAAACTTCCGGACCATAACGCGCCACCGTCACTTGCCAACGTTCGACCGGAAAAAGCGGCGCTGGAGCCGTAAGCTGCAAAACGTCTGCATCTGTGACCCGGTCATAAGAGAGCATCTCACCGCCTTCATTCATCTCAAGGGTAAATCGTTTCATCACTGCTCGACCAAAAGCTAGATACCTTTTTTCTAAATTCCTCGGCGCAATTTCAAGGTAATGCCTGGTTTCTTCCGTGTTTTTCGCCATTATTTCTTCATACTAGAAAGCAATTGAGACAAGTCCCCCATCGCCCCCTTCATTTCTTCGGCGGCAAAGGCCTGGGCCTTGCTAATCGCTGCGTTGATCGCTTTGACCACACTGCCGGAATCCTTGCCATCAATGGAAAGTGCCTTGAGTTTGCCATCGCCGGTGACGGTTACCTTGATGTTATCCTCAATGACCTCAATCTTTTTGTTCTTAATTTTCATCTGCAGCATCGCCATCTTCGCGGCGGCCGCCCCCTGACTCCCAAACTGTTTGATGTTATTAAACATACAGAGATAATACCATATCCACACCACTTACGACCTTTTTTGTAACGCTGGGATATGTTTTTCAAACAGGAACAAAATGACTTAATTCTGCCTCCACTGATACTTCGACTGCCTCATTGGCGCAGGTGCATTGATGATCAGGTCAGGTCGGAAATTGAATTTCTCTGACGGTTGGGTGTTGTTCAAGGTGCCGGTCTGGTCACGGGCTAGCGTGATCGAACTCCAGCCAATGAAAGAGCCGTTACCGGTGAACTGGGTGTCACTCTTGACGCCTGCAGAAGCAAAGTTAAGTGAGTTGGCGACCCACCAGCCATCTACACTGGTCACCGCGCTATTGAATGTAATCGTGCCGCTGGCGATCACGGCCAGAAAGGTGGGTGACGCTGTCGAGACAGCGATGTTTGCCGAAACGGTCACGTTCCCCTTGATGAGGTAGATCACTTTCTCTCCTGCCGCCGGACTCCAGTTCATCGTCACATCGCCGGTGTAAGTGTAGATCTCGTAATCATTACTGCCAGGGGTGTAGTCAGGTTTGGCTGTGAGAGTCGTTAAGACCGTTCTGCTGTAACTGCCCATCTTCGCCACAAAATAGCTGTAGTCCATGTTGTCACCGGAGTAGCCGGAAGTGGCATTCCAGTTGGAAACGGAGTTGGTTACCCCCGGATATGTGCCGAGATTGATCGTCCCACTCTTGATCTGAGCCAGGCCATCCTGCAGATCAGCATCCCGAAGGATCAGGTATCGGCTTCCTGCCGCCACTGTTCCGGGAATGTTGCTATTGATTCCGGTTCCGCCATAAATTGATCCGCCTTGTCCCTGGAACCAACCGCTATAGACTCTCCAGAAACCAAAATCATGCGTTGTCGTCGGGGCAGTCTCACAGGGCTGGGTCAGACAACTGGTGTCCGAACCGATGAGTGACAGACTGGTTCCCTGGCAGTTAAACTTTGGCGCACTGATGTAGCCGCCACCAGGATTGACCGTTAGGGTGTAGGTATCGGGAGAGAGCATGGTCGCCACAGTGGTATATAGTCCGGTTCCGGCTGTGGTGTAGGGTCCATAGCTCGTCGGACCGGTCAGAGAAATAGTGCCTCCGGAGATCTTTGGCGCCGGGTCAGTTTGCGGCGTCGCCGGACAGACAGACAGATCCGAGGCGTCAAAGAAGGTTCCCGTCATCTGGCCGTAGCAGAATTCG
>CAYQLI010000105.1:0-3193 GCA_964418355.1 uncultured Pseudomonadales bacterium
AAATTAAGGGGGCGGTTGAAGAAACGATACATTCGGAAAAATACTTAAAAGAAATCGGTCGGATGATAACTGTCGGTATTGGTGAGGCGTTGGATCAGATGGTTTTGCCGGAACTGATGAAAATTGAAAAGAAGATGGCTACAAAGCAGGATATTGCTGAATTGGAAGAGAGGTTGGGAAAACGGATTGATAAAGTTGCGGAGACAGTGACCGATACCAGGACAAATCATGAAAGAAGAATTCGACGGCTCGAAGATGAAGTTGGTGTCGAGCCTGAAGCGAGATTAATTTAGTTATGGCAGATTTTGGTGGGGGGATTCCGGGTCAGATCGTTAGCGAATTAGCGAGTATTCCGAAAGCGGTGGTAAAAGATACTGGTAAGGCGGTGACTGATATTGCCAAGGGAACGGCAGAGACTTTGGCGGGGGCGGCCCAGCCAACAGCTTCGCAGTCGGGCGGACAGGGAAAGGCTCAGGAAGCGGGGCAGACGGCGAATGACCCACTGGCGATCATGCACCAGCAAAAGGAGGCGGCGGCAAAGAAACGTTTGGCAGAGGTGAGAGGGGAACTGCAGGAATATTTTGAGAAGCAGAAACGGGAAAAAGAACAAATAGAAGTCGCGTTGGAAGAAAGAAAGAAGGAAGAAGATATCCAAATGAAGAAGTCAAAGAAGAAACAAGAAGAGCAGGAGGTGCTCCGCAGGCTGTCGAGCCAGTACGGGGGAACGAGTGAAACAGCTAAGAGCGGTGGGTGATAAAATCAGAGAGTGCGAATCTATAACTCACTCACTCGAAAGATCGAGGATTTTGAGCCGATGAGGCCGCCGCGGGTGGCAATGTATACCTGTGGTCCAACGGTCTACCATTACCCGACGATTGGTAACTGGCGTACCTATGTTCTTTCGGATTTGGTTTTCCGGGCTTTGACCTATGTTGGTTACAAAGTGGATTATGTGATGAACCTGACCGATGTGGGGCACCTCACCAGTGATGCTGACACCGGGGGGGACAAACTGGAATTAAGAGCACAGCGGGAGGGCAAGACGGCTTGGGAAGTCGCCAAATTCTATGGCGATGATTTCATTGAAGGTTTTGGCAAACTGAACTTATCTAAACCAAGCCTCTTTTCCAAGGCGACTGACCACATCAAGGAACAGATCGAGCTCGTCGAGCGGATTGAGAAAGCCGGTTTTGCCTATCGTATCAGTGATGGTATTTATTTTGATGTTGGTGCTTATGAAAATGCCGGTAATGTTTATGGTGAGCTGTCGAACCTTGAGGAGATAAAAGCAGGGGCAAGGGTAGAAGTGAATCCGGAGAAAAAAGACCCACGGGATTTCGCCTTGTGGAAGTTTTCGCCGACTGACCACAAAAGGGACATGGAGTGGAACTCGCCTTGGGGGAAGGGCTTTCCTGGATGGCACATCGAATGTTCGGCAATGAGTATGAAGTACCTCGGCGACCAGCTGGACATTCATCTGGGAGGAGAAGATCTGAAAAGTACCCACCATCCCAACGAGATTGCCCAAAGCGAGGCTGCAACCGGAAAGAAACCATTTTGTAAGTACTGGGTCCATGGCTCATTTTTGACCGTGGATGGGGGAAAGATGGGCAAAAGCCTGGGAAATGCCTTTATTTTGCACGACGTCGAGAAAAGGGGTTTTGATCCGCTCGCCTTACGCTATTTTTACCTGACCGGACATTATCGGAAACAGATGAACTTCACCTGGGAGGCGTTGGAGGCTTCGGCGACAGCACTAAATAAGTTGAGACAGCTTATGTCTGGGTACCGGACAGAAGCCGGCCGGACACAGCTCTCGCCAGAGAAACTCGATAAGATTGATGAATTCAGGAAAACTTTTTGTGACGCAGTTGAGGATGACTTGAATATGCCCCAGGCGCTAGCGGTGGTCTGGGAGATGGTGAAGAGCAACATTCCGGATTATGATAAATACGAACTGCTTTTGAAGTTTGACGAGATCCTGGGGTTATCTCTTTCTGACTACCGGGAGGCCAAAACACAGATCAGTGCGAAAGCCGAGGAATTGCTCCGTAAGCGGGAGGTGTTCCGGGTGGAGAAAAAATTTGCCGAAGCGGATCAGGTCAGGGAGGAGCTTAACCAAATGGGTTATCAGGTCAAGGATGGGCCGGACGGGGCGGTTCTTACCAAGATTTAGCTATTTTGCCAAAAAAAATCCCCGCACTTCTTACGAAATGCGGGGACGTAGCCAAAGCAGGGTCAGGAGAATCGAGATCGCTACCGGCAACCAGACAAGATTTGTTGATGTCTCGGATGCGACGGGCTGCGAGTCAAGATTTTCCGACCGGGAGACAGCGACCAGAGCGTCGGTGTCGGTGAGACGGAGGTATTTACCCCCGGTTTCGTCAGCAAAACGCTTGAGGGAAATTTCGTCAAGCGCAGTGTAAACGATCATTCCCTGGAACTGATGGTAGCCGACCAGCACGCCGTCGTCTGCGTAGACGGGAATAGCTACCGGAACTTGATCGCCGATACCGACGGCGATGAGGCGGACGCCCAAACCTCTGAGCTTCTTCATGACCAGGGTCAAGGGAGGTTGGGTCGCCGCCGGGGAAAGGGATTTGCCGCCGTCGCTGATGAGGAAGACCGTATCGACGGTGTAGGGCAACTCCTTGAGCAGATTACCTGCGCCATTCAAGGCTGTGATCGGGGCGGATCCCTCACCGCGCGCCGTGTGGTTTTCCAGGATGTCGCGGAGGACAAACCTGAGTGCCTGATGGTCGAAGGTTGGCGGATACACGAAAGCTTCATTGGTGTAAATCACCAGACCGAAACGGCCATCAGGGTAGGTCTCGAACAGTTTCTCAACGGCGAGGATGCCGGCTTCGAGACGGGACTTACCTTCCGGCCCATCTTCTGCCAACATCGAGCGGCTTACGTCCACTACGATGATGGCGTTCAGGGTCCGCGTGTTGGTGTCTTCCCCGCTTTTAAGAGAGGGCTCGGCCGCGGCCAAGGCCAGGAGGGCTAGGGAAAAGCTGATTGCGACCGCGGTGGTCGTTTTTGAGCTGAACTTGCTAAACCGATCGAGGGTTTGCCGTGTGCCGAAACGGAGGATGGCCGTATTTTGGAAACGGCGCATCAGTCGGTCTGCGAGCAGGAAGGCGGGGATAAGGCAGAGCGCGAGGATCAAGGTAATGGGATGGTTAAACGT
>CAYQLI010000106.1:0-3146 GCA_964418355.1 uncultured Pseudomonadales bacterium
CTTGCTGATCACCTTTAATCTTTCCCGGGCCGTCTTCGACCTTGCCACTGCTTCCTACCGTGAAAAACCCACCATCTGGCTAACCAAGCCGGAACAAACTACCGAGCCCTGGACGGACGTCAGCATCGTGGGTCGCAATTTCGGTGAAAAACCGTTCGGAGGCAAGGTCTACATCGACAGGATTGAACAGCGGGTCATCGACTGGAAAGCGAACGAGATCATTTTTCGAACCAACCCCATGGTGACCAGGACAGGAGACTTAAGTATTAAAACGAGAAGGGAAGAGCCAAGCAATACTATTATGTTTATCTATACCGGCAACCGATAAGTATGAGAAAACATGGTCTGATTTTTTTAATTACACTAGCTATCGCCATCTTTCTTCCCTCGTCCATCGTCTTTTTCTCGGCAGACGATTGGTTTCATTTGAGAGTCTCAAATATCAGTACATTTTCTGAGTTTTTAAACTTCTTTTCCTTTACAAAAACCGCCCAAACAATCGCCTTTTACCGGCCACTACCCACCCAAGTATTCTTTTTCACCTTCCAAAAAATATTCGGGCTTAACCCCCTACCATATCACCTCTTTGTCCTCCTCTGTTTCGGCTACTCCCTCTATCTAATTAACAAGCTGGCGGTCTCGCTTATTAGCTCTGAAAAGAAAGCGTTGTTGGCAACTCTTATGTATGGTTTTTCGGTCAGTAATTTTACCAGGCTATATTTCCTTTCCGCTTTTCAGGAGATTGTTCTGGTAGTCTTTTCTCTCCTGACAATCATCAGCCACCTAAATGATAGGAGATCAAAATCTCTGATGTATTTCATTCTCGCGCTCTTGTCAAAGGAAACGGCTGTTGTTTTACCCCTTGTTTTGTTAATCCTCGACTGGTCGCGGAAAAAATTAGATCTGAGTAAACTTGTGCCTTTTGCTTTGATCCTTTTGCCTTATCTCTGTTTGCGCCTCTTTGTTTTTGGTCTGGCGACAGGGGACACCTATCAATGGAATTTCTCCTTCACCAAAGCCGTCAACACCCTGACCTGGTACGGACTCTGGTCCCTCGGCGCCCCGGAACTGCTCGTCGATTACATCGGCAGTGGTTTCCGACCCATTGCCCGTTTTTTTACCGACTTCCCAATCTGGTGGGGGATAATCCTAAGTCTGCTTCTCATTAATTTACTTGCGCTTGGTATTTTTTTCCTTGGCCGCATAAAAAAAATTAATCGTCAATTTCTTTCGTACCTCCTTCTCTTTGTCGTCTCACTCTTGCCTGTACTTTTCCTCCCCCTGCATAAATTTACTTTGGAGCTCGGTTTACCATTGGTCTGGTTTTGCTTGGGCGTCGTCTGGATGCTACCGGAGCGAGGCAAGTCGCTACTTATTTTTATTTTCTTTTACCTGGCCTTAAATCTCTCCACGAACTATTTAACCTATACCCGTCACCCTTCGGTGGGCCGGGCCGAGATTTCACAAAAAGTATTTGAATACATCGTCAAAAATTACCCCCAAGAGCCAAGAGGCGCGTATTTCGAATTCATTAACGACACGGCGGACTACGGTGCCAGTTGGGGCTCGAGCAAACAGATCGCCAATAGTATCGGTGGCCCAGAGCTCTTCCGGGTTCTTTATCAGGACCCCGGTTACTCTGTCTATTATGAGGACTTTCCGGGGAAACGTCCGGTAAACGAGAAAAAAAACTCATTAAGCACTAAAATGTTTGTCAGTGAATAAAAAAATCGTCTTTTTAATTTTAGCCTCAATTTTCTCAATCTCTCTGTTCTTACGGCTATATCACATTGACTTGCTGTCTCTTTACTCCGACGAAGCCGTTGGTCATTATTTACTCAACACCGTGGAAGTGCAACGCTCCGCCACCCAACCCCTTGGTTTTATTTCCGTTTTATTTTGGAGGTCGTACTCATTGACGTGGTTATTAGGTTATTCAGCACTCGGAGTCCGGCTCCCCGCCGCAATATACGGAACCACCATCTCACTCTCAGTGTTTTTACTAGTACTGGCCCTAAGCAATAAAAAACCAGTTACCGCGCTGGTAACCGCATCTTTGGCCGCCTTTTTGCCCTGGGGATTTATGATCAGCAGGATCGGCTATTCCAACATACCGCTAATTGTTAATCTTATTCTCCTTCACCTCTATTTTTTTCTAAAGGCACGCACAATCAGAAATTACCTCATTAGTCTTTTATTTTTGCTTTTAGCCTTACCTTATTACCCATCGATGGTGATCATCGTTCCAGTAATCAGTATTTATGTCTTTCTGGTGATATGGCGCATAGCGAATGCAAAGGAAAGAATAATTTTACTAGGCGCCAGTATCATTTTGGCCGCTCTGGTAGCAAACCCTGTCGCTCTCCGATTTCGGCTCCTTTCCTCATCGGGCAGAGCCTTGGATTTAGCTATCTGGCGGGATGTTAATACTTCCTACGAGACCGATAAATACCGCGCACTCTCATGGAATTCGCAACCGTCATTATTTTCCTTTGGCCTGCCTGCAGAGCAGTTTGCCAATAAGCTGGTCTACAACCGTGTAACAGCCAACCTGTCAGTTTTCGCCAGGAACTACTTGTCATTTTTTTCTCCCGACTGGCTCTTTCTAAGAGGCGACCCGATCCTTCGGCACTCCACCGGTCAGACGGGGGCGTTCTATCCATTTCTGCTTCCCTTTATGCTTTACGGGGCTTACAAGTTTTTTCAAATACACGACAAGAAAGCGCGAACTACTGTTTTGGTTTGGATTCTCGTCTCACCCATTCCCGCCGCCATAACCAAGGATGGCGCCGGCTACCTCCTCCGGGTGGTAACGATGTTGCCGTTTTTGACCTATTTCTGTGCCTTGGGGCTAGTTGACTCGTTTAACTTGATTACAAAAAAACTCCGGCCTCTGTACTTTCTTTCCCTTATTCTCATAGGCCTCTATTCCAGCTGGTCCTTTTTCTATGGTTATTTTCAAGTCTACCCTGCCTTATCTGCCCGATCTTACGAGTATGGCTTCAAAGAACTGTCCGATTTTCAGCTCAATCACAATAATGCCTCGCTGTTAGTAGTTTGGGATGGCTACTATCACAATGGCGATTTTCGTTTTTGGCAAAAAACGCCATTTGACCAATACAAAGCTTTTAAACTCGAACAGATTG
>CAYQLI010000107.1:0-3100 GCA_964418355.1 uncultured Pseudomonadales bacterium
ATTCTTTGCGTTTCCCACAGACGTCCTGGCCTCACAGCATAATTTTGGTTTCAATGGGTGGGAAAAAGATTTCACTAAGGCCCAAAGTGAAACCAAATGGAATGATGTATTCGTGTGGCCAAAGTCACTTGACAATCCTGGAATTTCAGTAGACTCGGGACTTGTATTTTTACCAGAAACCACGCCAGTTGACCCAGAAACAGGCTCAAAGTATGCTTCAGAAATCAAACAAGTTGATGGGGTAGAAAAGAGAGTAATGATCGAGGACTCAAAATTGGTTAATTCCTTCGTCGAGTGGGGAAAAAGTTTGGACGAGAACTCATCCGTGAGGCAGGCCTACACCACATACAACCAGGAAAGGAACTATTGGAGACAGCAAGATTTGAGAGGAGAATGCTTGGCTGTTTTCACCAAGGAAGTTCAAAAACTGGGTTTTAGTGAAGATGCTGCGGCCGATCTCGGCCGAGCTCCTTTTGGAGAAATGCATCTTAGAGTCTACCAACCAGAAACATTATCTGATCCCCAAGTGCTTGAAGGTTTGGTGAGAAAATCCGGGGCTAATTGGAAAAGAGCCGAAAACACAATACCAGCAAAGGAGTTTTGGGAAAAGTATTTCGAATCAAACCCACATCTCCGTCCAAAACATATAATTTACTATTCTGGTGATCCCACTGCTGGGGTTTATAAATTTTTGCAAGACAACAATATTGGTAGGGCGGACACTTCGAAGAATGAAGGAGAGCTTTTGGGTTTTCAAGATCATTTAGTTACAGATATGGAACAAGACCCTCGAGCCAACAAAGGACTCAACGAACTAACAGAGATGGGCACTAGAATTATTTCGAATCATTTTCAAAGCATATTGGCTAAAGAGCCTGTTTTAGAAGCGCCCTTCTTCACGTGAGCGGGATACGGGAATTGAACCCGTTACTATACCTTGGCAAGGTATTGTTTTACCGGTAAACTAATCCCGCTTAATGTGCTGACCGAGTGCCAAGCTGAGGACTCGAACCTCAATTTCGCGATTTTCAGTCGCGCGCCGTGACCATCTTGGCTAGCTTGGCATTTTGACGCATTGCCCTTTGGGGCTTGGCAAAGCATGCCTATTATACCAAGGAAATGAGCGCTTTCGCCAATTTATCCGGATCATGGCGGATCAGGCTGCGAACCAGGATATCGCTTTTGGGTTTTTCGTAGATCAGGTCAGAGACCAGATCGGCGCGGACCACTTTGGGTTTTGGGCTTTGATTACTAAAATCAAGGTCATCAAGAACGATCTCGGCCTTTTCCTCCTGATAACGTTTGAGGATGTCTCTTTTGAGTTTGAAGGGCTTACTGATAAGAATGGTTTGGACGATGCCGCCGGCTAGGTATTTGTAGAGTTCAAAGAGATAATCACTGGCCGTGTAGCCCGCGGTCTGACCAAACTTGGTCATCAGATTCGTGACAAAAACTTTTTTGGCTTTGGATTTCGTGATTGCTTTCGCCACGCCATCAACAACCAGATTACATAGCAGGCTGGTATAAAGGTCACCCGGCCCCATGACGATCAGGTCGGCATTCTTGATCGCCTCAAGCGCCTCTGGATTGGCTTTGGCTTTGGGGAAGACTTCCAGGCCGACGATGCGGTGCTGACCCGTCGTAAGATCGGGTTCGTCGATATGGTGTTCCCCCATAACCTGTTTGCCATTATCGTAGCGGGCCACCAGTTGGGCGTCGTCGTAAGTCACTGGGATGACATTGCCTTCTACGTGTAATAGGCGGCAGGTCTCTTTGATCGCTTCTTTTTGAGAACCCATAATATCGGTCAAGGCGGCCATAAAGAGATTGCCAAAAGTCATGCCGGAGATACCCGTGCCCTGGCTATAACGGTAAGTGAAGAGTTTGCGCAAGAGGTCCTCCTCGCTCTTTCCCGCTAGAGCGACCATGGCCTGGCGCAGATCTGAAGTGGGCAGGAGTCCGAATTCATCTCGGATGACGCGGTTACTGCCGCCTGAATCGGTCATTGAAACAATCACAGATAGATCAATCGGATATTTGCGCAGTCCAACCAGGGTAGTATATATTCCCGTTCCCCCGCCAATGACAACAACTTTTTTCCTAGGTTTTACCATCAGGTAGTCTGATGTTAGCAAAGTTGTTCAGGTTGGTGCAAGCTAGACCACCTTTTCCCAAGCAAAGGCTGGGTTGCCGAAGTGGCCATACATGGCCGTGGTGCGATAAATCGGTTGACGCAGATCAAGTGTTTCGACGATGCCCTTGACGGAAAGGTCGATTAATTTCCAGGCAAAGTTTTCGATCAGCTTGATTGACTTATGATTGGTGCTGAAGACGTCAATAGCTTTTCCAACCGGATCTTTGTGGCCGATGGCGTAAGCCACCTGGACTTCACAGCGATCCGCCAGGCCGGCGGCGACGATGTTCTTGGCGATGTAGCGTGCAGCATAAGCGGCGGAACGGTCAACCTTTGTGGGGTCTTTGCCGGAGAAACAACCTCCGCCGATACGGCCCATGCCTCCGTAAGTATCAACAACGATCTTCCGGCCGGTGACTCCGGTATCTGATGCGGGTCCGCCGATTTCCCAATTATCTGTACCATTGAAGATGACCTCTTTGGCCCCGACTTTGGGGAGTTTGTATTCTTCCAGCAATGGGACAACTAATTTTTGATAAAGATTTCTCTTGACCGCGCTTTTTTCCACTTTTGGATCATGGGGTTTGGCCAAAACGATTCTAACGACCTCGACCGGCCTACCCTTGGAGTTGTATTTGACTGTGACCTGGGCTTTGCCGTCCGGCCTGAGGTAAGGAAGTTCCTTCTCCGCCAGAAGATCCATTCTCTTCGTCAGTTCATGGGCGAGGGTGATTGGCAGAGGCATGAATTCCTTGGTTTCGTTTGCGGCGTAGCCAAACATCATTCCCTGATCCCCTGCTCCGCCATCATCAACCCCCAAGGCGATGTCAGGCGATTGGGAGTGAATGAAGGCTTTGACGTCGGTTTCGGGACCAAAATCAAATTTTGGATCTGTATAGCCGAGTGACGCCATCACTTCGCGGGCAATTTTATCGTAATTTAGTTGTTTGGGACAGGTGATCTCAC
>CAYQLI010000108.1:0-550 GCA_964418355.1 uncultured Pseudomonadales bacterium
CGTAGTGGATGAGGCCGTGCGCCGTGCGACTCGTCCGGGCGGCTTCGGCGGGTTCGGTGGCCTTCTGGATCTCGGCAGAAAAGTCGTCACCACGGTGGTGGATACCGCCAGTGAGCTCGCTGAGGTGAACGTCGTCATCGAAGCGATCGAGGCCTATGGCGCTGAGGGGGAAGCCAAGGCTGCGACGGCTCGCCGGCTTGCAGTGCAGAAGGCGGCAGATGATAAGCAGATTGAGTACCTGAAAACGCACTGTCCCAACTGCTCAACCGTCTTTGAAGCTGGCGCGACTAATTGCCCCAATTGCGGGGCGCCGGTCGCCTAGCGGAGAGGCAAAAACCAAAAGACCCGTTCCCCAAAAAGGACGGGTCTTTTTAGTGGGAAAATTGATTTTCTGGCAGGCGTGCAGTTAGGATTTTTCGCCCATGAGATTTTTGTTTATTCTTTCTAGCTCGAGTACCCGCTTTTCAAGCTCCGTGGTCCTAATGGTGGTCTGCTGTGAAAGTCTCTCCGTATATTCTTTCAACTGTTCCTCGAGTTTCTTTTGCTTGGT
>CAYQLI010000108.1:560-2945 GCA_964418355.1 uncultured Pseudomonadales bacterium
CAGCATTATAATCGGATTTATTTCACCAATCGTATATATTCTCCTAGCGTTTAACACGATGGTTTTATGTCCTATCGTCGGGAAGTCGTGCTCCACCACAAAATCTTTGAAAAAGGTGCTTTTGGGTAAGATTTCTTCTAAGAGGGCCTTAAGTTTAGGAATATTCCACTGACCATTCCCCAGGTCATAAACCTTCCTGTGGACCGTAGCATCTTCAGCAACCTGAAAAGTGTCATAAAATGATTTGTTTGCGGAAAGCACTCTCAGATCACTATCCAAAACAACAAAAGGTTCCCTGACAGTATCAACAACCGTTTTTATGTAAGTCCAGGCATACTTCCAGATTTGCTCCGCATTAATTGATGAATCTACTGAAGTATTGATAACTGGCGTTTTGGTTTCATCCATATAATTAACATTAGTTTACTACATTGTATTTAGTAATGCATCGGGTCCTTTCTGATGGGGGGCAATGAGGATATCGCTTCTGTGATGTTGGGTATAATTTATGGTCACATGATAAAATTTTAGCTATGGCTGATGATACTTCTAAAAATTTATTTCAAATATTGGTTAATGTCGTAGTTTTTAGGGGCGACAAGGTATTGATATCCCAACGCTCTTGGCAAGAAGCACATATGCCGGGACGATGGACAATTCCAGGCGGTAAAGTTGATCACTCAGATGACGAAGTATTTAATGTCTTGCAACAAACGGTGCGAAGAGAGGTTTTGGAAGAGACTGGTATAGAAATTTCGGACGAGATGGAGCTGGTTACGAACAATAGTTTTGTTAAAGAGAGCGGTCAATATGTAGTAGCTATCGTATTTAAGTGCCAGTATAAATCAGGAGAAGCTAAGCCCTTAGAAGATACCGTTGACTGTAAGTGGGCAACTATTGATGAAGTAAAAGCTATCGATTTTCCTCCAAATGTGAAGGAGTATATCTTGGAAGCTAACAATTTATCAAACACTACATATTGAAGCCTTCAAATATCCCGTAAACATATTCTTTAGAACCTCTATTTTATCCTCATTATCACCAAACTCCTCAGCGTCGTGAAGTAAGCCGCCAAGCTCTTGATCAGCCTTGAAAATATCCTCCATCTCGTTGTAAACCTCAAGTAGATTATAGGCAACACCAGCCAAACCTTTCTCGTCTATATTTCCATTTTGATACTCTCTTATGGCCTCCAGAAATATTTTTTTTGAATTGATTACGCCAAGAATTTTGTTGGAAAAGATCGAATCATTTATGAAACTGACGGAATCGTTCATTACTGGGTTTACCATATCCTTGATTAAGTTTAATAATTGAAGTCCATGCAATTTCTCCGATTTTGGGTGAGTGACGGGATTTGAACCCGCGATCTCCTCCTCCACAGGGAGGCGCTTTAAACCAGCTAAGCTACACCCACCATACAGGTGTATTTTAACCTATTCATGGCTGTCTTTGCTAAAATAGGCCTATCGGGGTGTAGCTCAGATGGCTAGAGCGCTGCGTTTGGGACGCAGAGGCCGGAGGTTCGAGTCCTCTCACCCCGACTTTTTTCTGAGATATTCGATTTGAGCTCCGTATCTATGTTTCATTTCATCACCATCAAGATGCTTATCCCAGATTGAGATTTGATTTAGCCTCTGGCAGATCGGATTGTGGCAAGTTTCCATATGCTTATCTATTTGCCATTCTTCGTCATTACTGGGCCAATCACCTTTTTTGATTCCAGTATATGAATCAAGATATCTAAAAAGCAGTTTTTGGTTGTTATCACAGTCAATTTCGATAGCATTTTCAAGAGCGCGTGTTACCAATTCATTGACATAGACGGGCTCGATGCCAGAATTCCGAGTCAGTTCTTCTATCCCCTCCGGGGTATCAGTATCAACATCTCCAAGTCGCCCGAACAATTCTCGGAGCCTTTCTTTGTCAACCATGCTGTGATTGTAAATATTTTTGGTAAAATAAGCTACGTTGCGGGTGTCGTATAACGGTATTACCTCAGCTTTCCAAGCTGATGACAGGGGTTCGACTCCCCTCACCCGCTCCAAAGAGTAAAATATGCCCAAATGAGTTTGGAGAATCTTTACGGAACAGAAAAGGTTAGGCTTGAGGCTGATCTTGTGGGTCAGGCTCTGGCAATGGTCGCAACGTTGAAGACGGCTCATCCGGATGACCGTGAGGGGTGGTCTCCCGATAATCCAACCTATGGACATTGTGACCTTTTTGCTCAGATCTCCGCAATTATTTGGGCGAGAACGGTAACCGGGAAACCGATGTGGAATCCTGAAGCTAGAAGATTGGTTTGGTGGGTCTATGCCAATTCTGAGGCTTTCCTTTTTGGGAGTAGGAAAAACAAGATTGATGTTCACTATTCTCTTTCTCACC
>CAYQLI010000109.1:0-2854 GCA_964418355.1 uncultured Pseudomonadales bacterium
TGTTTGGAAGCGATCCCAGTGATTCTTCCCCGTTGGACTGGCGACCGGGCGGATGACTCCTTCTATATCCGCGACCCAATGCTGCTTCGTTTCAACCGAAATAAGTTGATCCGCCGCCTTGGTTCTGGGGATATGGTTGAAGCGATGATTCGCCAGATAAATGGCTATTCCGGTCAGGCGGTCCACTTTGGTATCCAGGCGCTAGCGGAAGCCCACATCGGCCGGTATTTGGCAGCAAAGTTAAATGGCCAGGCATCCCAGATTGATATCTTCATGAAAGAGAGGATCGGACTGCTTCATTCCTCGGCGAAGGCGGCGATGGTAGCCTACGAGTCGTTGATAGGCCAGGCTTTGACTTGGTCTGCAGCCGGAATTAATGTCCTATCTCCCCGGGAGTATGTGTTTGCAGCTGAGGCGACGGCATCATTTTTTGATGGTGTCTCTGCGGCCGGGGAATTTATGGCCCATGATACCGGACGCCTAGCGGGGGTATTAAAAAGCTTGAAGTCCGATCTGAGAGGCTTAGGTTGGAGAGGAAAATAAAAAAATAATAAAAAGTATGCCAAAAAAAATAGAACAAAAAGAAGTCGTTATAGTTCCGGACAGGAACGCCGAAGCCCAGGCAACTCAATTGGCCCAGGGTATTGGAGCTTTGGTGGAACAGGGACGGGGTCTCTATACCCAATTGATTGATGGTAAGGGGCAGCTCGGCTTTGATCCAGAAAGATTGGCCTTGTTACAACAGATGGCCTCAAGTGAAACTGGCTCGGTAGATTTAGCAAGAAAAATGATTCATTTCCGGGAGACGCTTCGGGCTTTATCATCCGTGACGGATATTGCTGGACTGCCAATTAATGAGATGCAGGCGAGGGTAGAGGTACTTGCGGCCGTCTTAAGAAGAAATGAAGTGGCCGCCCAACAGAAACCTTTTTCTCAGGTGGTTACTGAAGGTGGGCGTCCCCGGAACTTGAGCGATGTGGTGGGCACGGGAGAAGCGATAGGGCGACAATTGGCTCTAAGAGGAGAGGTTTCAGGTCTCGATAGGCAGATCGAATCCAGTCGCTTCAGGCCCGACAGTGCACTTGAGGCAGTGCTGGCGTTGCCCGAAATGGAGGGGATCTGGCATCTGGCGATCATGTATGCCGAGGCAATGCACGCGACCAAAGACGAATTTGACTTGCTGTTGGGAGATTTGGTCAAACTGGAGAAAAGATTAGAAATAAAGGCGGACGCTTCCAGAAGCGTCCACCACAACTTTGAGCGCTTTGAGGCAAATAGAATTAGACTTTCCGGTGAGATCGCTGCAGCGCAAGCGGCTTTAGCTAGCTTTGATACCCGCTCGATGGATAGTGATGTGCGTCGGGACAGAATGGCCACCGCGGCCAAACAGATTGATGAGATGGCCGAACGGGCGAAGTTGCACAACGAAGCTTTTCTGGCGGGTGTCCAGAGCCTGCTTCAGATGAAGAGTCTGGCCATGGGGGCCATGACAGACAGAGAAAATATGGAGACTTATTTGGATGGGTTGAAATATCTAATGACGATCTACTATATGCAGGCAGCCGGTTTGGCTGGTTGTCTCACCGGAGCGGCCCGTATCACCGGAGCGGCTATGCGCCAATACCTGGAGTTGGAGACCCAAAGAGTTATGGGCCGGGTGGGCGCCGACTTGAATCTGGTGGAGACTGTTGTCAAGGAAGTCACCGGGGAACTTCATGATCTGATGAACGCCGGAACGATCTTGGCCAACAAACAAGAGGAAAAAAGACAGATCGAAAATGAAACCTCCCAGGCCTGAAAGGCCGGAGGTTTCTCGCCAAGGAAGAAGTATCCTTAGTGCTTCTTACATCCTCGGCTAATAGGCCGAGGTTTTACGAAGCCAGCGATAAACAGGGTGAAGTGGCGGTTTGACATTTGAAACCGGTTTCCCTAAGCTGAATCTAAGGTGAAAGTGAAGCGGAAAAATAGTTCTTTGTTTTTTGGTAAGAGTATCGTTTTCCTTTTGGTAATGCTTTTTGTCTTGACCGGGGCACAAATTCTCCTAAGCCAGATGAGGCTAATACGTCATGGATCAGTTTTGAGTGAGAACGATAGTAATGTGAGTCCGGGTAATAGCGGATCGGCCCCAGGGCAGAATCGTGACGAACCGGAGACCGTAGTGACCCAGGCAGTGACCCCAACCATGATCGTTGCACCGGCGACGCAGCTGCCCTCTGATTATGGGCAGGAGCAACTGGTAGTAACAACGGCACCGCTCACGACCGAGACGGTAACTGTGACCCAAGCGCCGACGGCAGACGTGACTCCGACTACGATCATCACCCCGGAGCCTCCGCCAGCTGGCGGACCAGCCACGACCTCTGAAAGCGGCGGGACGACGACAACGGAAGTACAAACCAGCAGTGGAGCGGTGGTGACGACTACAAGCGAAGTAGACAGAAGTGCTGGAGAAACGGTGAAGCAGATCGTCAGGAAATTTGGTATTTATACCGCCCCGACACCCACTCCCGCTGTCGCACCGGTGATCAGGACGGCGGTCACGGTAGTTGAGGAAAAGACGGCCGGGGAAATCCTGAACGAATTGGCGAAATTACCAACCCGAAGCGGCGCTTCCCAGATACGTTTGCGATATAAGTTCCTCAATGGGCAAATGACTTTGGTGGGAGAAACGGAAACTGGAGAAGAGACGCCATTGGCGGCGGCTGAGTCGGCGGGCATTATCGGCAGGTTAGCCAGAAGTGCCGCCTTGGAGGTAAAACCAAGCGGTCCGGGGGAGTCGGTCTTTACGAAGGGTCAGATCAGGGCGGTGACGGTCCTACCTCTTTTAGTTGATCTGAGGACAAATTTACTGACG
>CAYQLI010000110.1:0-2786 GCA_964418355.1 uncultured Pseudomonadales bacterium
ACCGATGCTGAAAATGAATATTTTGAACGTTCCTCGGATCCAGGTACTTTTTCAGCCGGGTTGGAGGGGGGAATATGAGGTTAGGTCTTTGAAATACAACGCCGGGTCTTTTACCTTTCCGGAGGATAGTTTCATGAAGATCAAGGTGGCCGGAATGCCGGTTATTCCAAGTAAGTTACCTACCACACTACTGCCTTTTACAGATTTAAGAAACACTAAAGTGGATAGAATCAGGACCCTGACCTTTACTGAAGGGGGGACGAACGACAACCCGACCTTTCTTCTGGATGGCAAAGAGTTTGATCCCAAGGTGATCAACCAAATAATGACTTTGGGAACTACGGAAGAGTGGCGGCTGGTGAACAAGAGTGTTGATACCCATCCCTTCCATATTCATATCAACCCGTTCCAGGTAATTTCGGTTAATGGAAAAACCGTGGACAGGAATGGTTATGACGATACCTTTTCCGTACCCGCTAATGGCAATGTCGTGATAAGGACGCAATATAAAGATTTTGACGGAAAATATGTACTGCATTGTCACATACTTTTCCATGAGGATCATGGGATGATGCAGCTAGTGGAAGTGGTAAAACCGGGTAATCGACCGGTGCCGGATAATGGCATGCCAGAACGGGAAAAAATGCCCGGGATGAGGCCTAAACTGTAATCGGTAGATTTTGGTATTATGTTTATAATGGGGTCGAGAATCAAATCCCAAGGTGCCAAGCTTGCGAAAACTAAGAATCTTGTTGTTATAGCTATTGTTTTGGTTGTCTTATGGCTTGTTGGCTATTTGCTTTATCGTTACTTTTTTTACACCTGTTGTGCGCTGCCACCCAAACGTGTGTCAGTCAGTTCACAATCGGCAGATTTGGTCTTGGTTGATCCCAACTTGCTGTTTTCCAAGCGCGCCCTAATTGGCTTTTGCAGGACAAAATCCGGGGATGGAGGCAGTTGTCATTTCAACACCTATTTGTACCTTTCTGGAAAACTGGTTGTTGAGTCGGGCGAGTTGACGATGGGGTCGGATGGTGAAATAGCAACGGCCTATCCGACTGTTCAAAAACAACTGGATAAAAAATCAATGACTCAAATTACCGAGCAAATCAGAAACACAATTATCAAAAACGAATTATGTAAAACAGACGTGACAAAAATGATCAACGATGTTTACATTACTTACTACGTTAATCTGGAAGGCATCAAAAAGGAAGTTGAATTCCCCGCTTGTGAAACGGAGTTTGGCAAAGTTGATGAATTGATTAATACGGCTAAATAGTCGGGATGTATTGTCCACACTGCGGCGCAAAAAATAATCCAAGAGCCAAGTTCTGTTCATCTTGCGGAAAAGCCATGGGTTCTCCCTCAAAGAAATCCATCAACCCGGTTACCCGATTCATTTTTCAATTGATTATGTTCTTTGTCATAGTGGCCCTGATGGTTTTTACGAACAGTACGTCTGGTCTGGCTTCCGAGGTAAGGAGCATGCTTTTTTTGTCTGAAAAGATCGTCTTGTCACTGATATTTATCTTTATGATAATCGGCATCAGAAAACTGCTTTTTGGGTGGGTTAAAAGATTGTTTTGGTACTTATTCAAACGCCCTAAGGCGGCGGGTGTCGCGGCGGTAGCGATACTCATTTTGATCTTTGCAGTAAGAGCTCTGGTCAATAATTACCAATATCGCCAGGCGCTTTCTTTCCTTGACAATTTGCAGGAAGAGATGGCGCCGATATTTTTGACAAGAGTAGTCGGTTATGACCTTCAAAATAAGCGTGGATATCCCAGCGGCTGGTCGAAGAAGCGGATTTATCAGGAACTGGCCAATTCCGCAGAGGCGATTGACACTCACCAAATTCCTTCATTTTTGAACTATTATCAAAGCGCCGTCAGGACTTGGGGAATTGATATCTTGGCTGCCAGTTCGGGAGACAAGAAATGGGCTGAGGTGGCAGATCAGCCGGCTTCTTTTACCCTGGTTCTCTCGGATAGTCAGGCCGCGGGATTTTTTGAAAAAAGCGTTGCGCAATTGAGTTACCTCAAACAGTTCGGAGACAGCGCAATTTATCGAAAAGACAGGCAGACGATGCGGGTCATCGCTGCAAAATTACTATTACAGCAGCATTTCCTGGAGAACCTTTCTTATGCCAAAACTCCTTCTTTGGTGTTCGTTCCAAACGTATATGCCGCGGGGGGGAACCGTAACCCCTGCCTAAAAGAAGCTTGTCTGAATAATATAGTCAAAATGGTTCCCGGAGTTTACCGGAGCGCGCTTGGCTATGGGGCGGGGGAACCGAGGGCGGCGCAGGAATGGCGGGATAGTTGGAAAGAAGCCGAGCAGATTTTTGAACAGGCGGGACATTTGATCGGGGGAACGGGAATAACCGAGGGAGAGAGTGATCTGGTAGAAAAGCCACCCCTGGTGCAGGCCTTCTTTGAGGTGTGCGCGGCGGAAGGGGGAATAATCGGGGGAACCGGAGGGGTAAAGACCCGTCTGCCGGTCTCTGAAGATGGTTATACTTGTTGGCTGACCAAAACCAATGGCAAATGTTGGAAGTTTATGACCTTTTCCGGGGGAATTTACTTAGGCGGGGACGCTGGGGTTATTTGTCCCGAGGAGAATTTATTGCCGCCGGTTGCCGCGGCGCCAACAAAAGAGCCGGAAAAAAGTAGCGGTAGTGGCAGTAGTGGACGACGGGTTTGTCCGGCTTCGGCGCCGGTAGATTGTGGTGATGGATGTTGTCCTTATGGTGAGGACGGGCGGACTGACGTTTGTTGTCCGGG
>CAYQLI010000111.1:0-966 GCA_964418355.1 uncultured Pseudomonadales bacterium
CTTCGCTGGGGCTTCGGCGAGGCAAGTAGGTGAGTCGAACGGCTTCGATTTGATGTCCGTCAGTGGTTTCTAGTAAGACTTTATGGGCTTGCTTACCAATCATTTCACGGACTTTTTTCACGGTCAGGATCTCATCGCCCAGTTCTTTTGTGAGTTGCTCTCTTAGGTTTTGAGGTAGTGTTTTTATTTCGCTGTAGCGGGAGAAGTTTCCTGAATAAATCGCTTGTCTTATTTGTTCAAAGCGGAACTTTGGAAAATTGCCTTTTTCGAGAAGTTCTTTGATTCGATCGAGTCGAGTAGTTATGGTCATGGTTTGTTTTAGTCCTGTAGAAATTGTGGCCCGGCAGCCACCCGACTGCCGGGCCAGATTTTGTCCTGGGGCTTAGTGCGTGAGCCCGTTGTCGCGCCGCCTTAGCTGGCGACGTTCCAAGTCGTGCCCGTCCCCAACTGCGATAGTGGCGTCGTTGGGGTCGAGGCTTCCGAGGGGGAGGAGCAAATCTGCTTGCAAACGCTCCGCTTTTTCACTGATCTCAAGGTTTTCCTCGGGCCTTCTCTTGATGACATTGACCCCGTCGCGGTCACTCTCGGTGAGCAGAATCCCGCTCCCGGTAATTGCGTAGTGCCTTCCCGAGAATGCGATCACGTCTTCGGTCCATGCCGTGGTCGGGATGAGGCCATATCCCTGTTTGATGGTCACTCGGTGGCCTGGCCGGAGGTTCATGAAGGTTGACATCCGTGGTTCCTTCCTTTTGTAGGTGCGATCGGTGGGTGGTAGGACTTGTATTATAGGGCAGAAAAAGCAAAAATGGTATAAATGTCTTATGGTAGGGCGAAAAAAATTTGTCTACCAAGAGCGGCTTTTCAAAGGCTGGTGCGGTCCCGCGGTTCTGGCGATGGGCTTAAAATCGCTTGGGTTTTCGGTGACCCAGGAGGAATTGGCGATGATCGCGCCGTATGACCCGAATT
>CAYQLI010000111.1:976-2687 GCA_964418355.1 uncultured Pseudomonadales bacterium
ATCACCGGGCGATGCTAAACGGCGCCCGCCGGTTTGTCCCCGAAGCCCACGAATTGATCGGCTACTCTTTGGAAGATCTGGGAGCCATCGCAAAAAAGGACGCGATTATCTTGAATTTCATGGATACAGAACTAGGTCACGAACCTCTTCATGGGGCGGGAAATGGTGATGACGGACATTATGTGCTGTTTGATAAGCTGACAGAAAATGGACTTTTTGTGGTTGATCCGAATCCGATTTCACCGGTGGACGGAGGGTTTCGCCGGATCAGCTCTGACTGGTTTGAGCGCCATTTTTGGGACATTGACCGGGGTTGGAAGGTAGTCGAGCGCTGGGCGCTGGTGATTCCGGCTGTTTGATTTGAACTAAATATCGCCCCATAGTATAATTACCCCAGCACTTTTAACGCAAGACTGGACCTCCGGCGTTTGTGTCGGAGCAGCCCGGTCTTAAGAGAGGTCTCGATGAACAAGAGATTGCTGTTTCCCCTGATCGCGGTGATGGCCCTGGTCTTGGCGAGCTTGGCTTGCTTGGACACGAACTACTACGGTGTCCAGCCGTCCGCGCCCGTCGCGACGAGTACCCCGCAGGAGGTGGCAGCTGCTCAAGAGGGCGGCCAGGACATTGTCATGGCAGTCGTCATGATCATCCTCGTCTTCTGGAGCGGGCTTTCGATGATGGGGCATGTCCCCGCGGGAGGCTTTGCGGGGCTGGTCTACCAAACTGTCTATTGGGGGACACTCCTGGGTGGAATTGCCTTTTTCGCCGCTGGGGTGTTTACCCTCAGTGGTTTCTGGGTGGCGCTTGGGGCGGGCCTTGTGTTCGCCTCGGTCCCCTGGGGCCTCTGGGGACACCACCTGTTCTAAAAAAAACCTGGGCCGATGAAAATCGGCCCTACATAGAAGAGTGCGTACTCTTCCTGATGAGTCCAAAAGGACGAAATGTAAAACTTAAGGATTAGGTGTTGATTGATAGGACTCGGGGTAATAATCCAGAGAGTTATTCCAAGCCATCACTCCGGTTGCACCGGCCGCGAAAGCTCCTTTTTGCTGTGCGATGAATTGAGAGAGCCCCATGGGTTGTTTGAAGCGGTAGTCGGGGTAGGCTTGGAGCCAGGGCTGAACAAAAGCATCGGGATTGACCGCGAGAAGGCGTTCCAAAGTACGTTTGACGGTGTAATAAACGATTTCATATGGATGTGCCGTGGCCGGCCGACAGCCGTTGTCACACGGATCAATGATACCGCTGCCATAGAGACTGGGGTAAGCCATCGGACAAAGGCCGTCAAGGTGGGGTCCGGCCGATTCGATATACTGGCCGATGCCCATATCTTGCTCATGCCGATACCAGGCGGTATAGCCGAAAAAATCGGCCGTCAGAAAGGCGCCGTAGGCATTGACCGCCGGTTTGGCCGCCTTGAAGAAAGCGGAGATCGCGGCGGTGCGGTTTTCAAAAGTGTTTTTTTTGGTGTGGTAGATGGATGCCAGGTCATGTTCGCCGCTGGGGAAACGAACATAATCGAACTGGACTTGGGAGAAGCCCAGAGAAGCGGCTGAAGCTGCGATGGTGGCGTTATAATCCACGACCCGTTCGTCAAAAGGATTGGCCCAGGGGTTGTCATTGGCATCTTTCCAGACCCGGCCGGACCAGTTGTGTATACCGAGTTCGGGGAAGGCCAAGACCAATTTGGGGTCTATCATGACTGGTTGGC
>CAYQLI010000112.1:0-2649 GCA_964418355.1 uncultured Pseudomonadales bacterium
GAGCTACGGGTACAAGGGCGGAGGGTACAGGGGTCGAACCTGTTAGAGCTTGCGCTCATTGGTTTTCGAAACCAACGCATTACCGTCCTGCCCACCCTCCAAAAAAGTGCGCCCGGAAGGACTTGAACCTTCGACCCTCAGATCCGCAATCTGATGCTCTATCCAACTGAGCTACGAGCGCAAACATGGCTATTTTACCATTTTACCCGCTTCAAAACGTCTTTTTTAGTCCAAGGGGATCTTTTCCGAGAGCCACTTCACCGCATTATCCGTCCAGGACGGCTCAGGTTTCTGCATTGTTACCTGATTATCTGCCAAGGTCTTTTTGATCTTTTCCTCATCGGTCTTATTAACCAGCATGATCAATTGTCCGGGAAATCCGGTCAAAATTATCCGTAAGACGGACTTCTCCCATTTCTCCTCGATCCAAAAAACAACCATCAGGTTGAAACGATACAGTTTTCCTCCGGTTCTGATCCCCCACGAGGTCAGTTGATGTTCCGCTTCCAAGGGTGGTGTCTTGGTCGTTACCCAAACCACAAAAAGAAGGGCCCAGATCACGAAAACGGGCATTACACCCTCGATAAAATACATGATCACCGAAAGCAATACCGCCAAAACCACGATCGTACTATAAAACTCCTTGCTTCTTGTCTTGAAAAGCCGTTCCGGGGATCTCCAAGTCAAGATCACTCGCTCATCCAAACCTGATGTCTCTGTTGTTTTTTCTGTCGTCGGGTCCATTACTTCCAGTTTAGCAGAATGTTCTACTGCGTTATCACTTTTGGACCGGTGGTAAAAATCGCTCCGCGGATATCAGCGACTATTTCTTTCAGCTTGATTACTTCTTCTTGTTTATTCGTTACCAGATCCATCATTTTGTTCAGTTGGTCGATCTTTTGATTCAGGTTTTTCTCCGCCCTTTTCTGGTCAGAGATATCAATCGACAATATAAAAACTCCTTCCTCACAGGGATGCAAGAAAAGTTGAAACCAACCCACTGATTGATCGGGATAAACGAACTCATTTTCCATTCGAATACTGATCCGTTCATCCATGCACTTTCTGAGCTGCTCGAAAAAGAAAGTCTTTTCTATTCCGGGGTATTTTTCCATCATCGTCTGCCCAATCAGGGCCTCCCGGGTCGACTTACCCTGCTTTGCCACCGTCAAATTTACATAAATATATTTCCAATCACGGCCTATTACCTGAAAGCCTTCAAACATCTCGTCGATCACATTCTCCAATACCTCACAAACTAAGACCGTACCTGGCATAAATCCAGTCTAGCAGAGATTTGGCGGAGGCGGTGGGATTCGAACCCACGGGACCCCGAGGGGTCAGGGATTAGCAATCCCTTGTGATTGACCACTACACGACGCCTCCAATTTGTACAAAACAGCCTTATTTTACCTTATTACCCATGAATAAGGATGAAAAATGCCCGGAACAACGGGTCAACATAGGTTCTCATAATGAGTGATTCGTTCAACCCGGTCATCCCGATCGAGTACCACCGCCACCATATCAATGCGGCAGGGAACTTCTTTTCCATTCAGATAAACTTCAGCCATTCTCCTCACTTTCATTAGCTTGATTCGCCCCACCATCTCTTCCGGTGACCCGAAGGCATCTCCCCGTTTCGTTTTTACTTCTACAAATACCATGACCCCGTCCTTCCTGGCCACAATATCTATTTCCCCAAACCTCGTGCCAAAATTACGCTCGACAATCTCAAATTCCTTTTTCTTCAGGAAATCCACCGCCAAGCTTTCTCCCAATCCTCCCGTTTTCCGATTCTCCTGTTTCATGGCGGAGAGTACAGGGGTCGAACCTGTTAGGGATTGCTCCCATTAGTTTTCAAGACTAACGCATTACCGTCCTGCCCACTCTCCAGTGCCTAATTTTACCATTATCAGCCTCTCACCGCGCCAAAACCAAGCCCCAGACCTGCTTTACGCCAGCCTTCTTCAGTTCTTTTGTACACTCCCTCATTGTCGCTCCGCTGGTAAAAACATCATCAATGAGAATCACCTTTTTCCCCTTCAATTCGGGCAACTTCTCTTTTTCGACTTGGAAACCACCCTTGATATTTTCGATCCTCGCCCGCTTATCGGTGATATTCGCCTGTTGCGAGGTCGCTTTTATCCGCTTCAACGCCATGACCACCGAAATCTTGCCCCGCGCCATTTCTTTCGCGATCACCTCCGCCTGGTTGAAGCCCCGCCAATTCTCCCGGTAGCGATGAAGCGGCACAGGCACCAAGATCACCCTCTTCCCCCAATTGCCTGGCTTTCGGAAGCCGGAGAGCACTATTGGCACAAGTTCCCGGTTAAAACCAAACTTAACTGCCTCAATCAGCCTCTTCACTGCCTCATTTTTGTAGTCAAAAATTGCCAGCGAACCATCCATGCCGTATCTCTTGCGGCAGTATTCATGCGTCAAGCCGTAGATAGAAGGCCGGGTACACATCGGGCAAACCTGCAGCGCCGAGGGCAGGTTTTTCTTACATTTCCGGCACAAAAAAGACCCCTCTTTGTCACACACCACGCAAAACTTAGGAAAAATAAAGTCAACCAAAAAATCCAAGATCACCGACACAAACCATCATAACTCGTCAGGCTATAGCCCTGAGCGAGCAAAAGCGAG
>CAYQLI010000113.1:0-2646 GCA_964418355.1 uncultured Pseudomonadales bacterium
ACTAACTATATTTCTGCAATTGGCTGGCCCGACGGTGAAAAGCGGTTTGGCGAGTGGTGGCCGGGAGTACAGATCGCTGGGAAAGATAACTTGCGCCAGCAAACGGCCATGTGGCAGGCAATGCTAATGAGCGCCGGCCTTCCAACGTCGAAACAGATTTATGTCGAAGGGTTCATTAACTCCGGGGGACAAAAGATGAGCAAGAGCTTGGGGAACGTCATTGATCCGATCGAGTACGTCGAAAAATATGGGACTGAAGCAGTGAGATATTATATTTTCGCAAAGTTTTCATCTTACGAAGATAGCGATATCACGCGTGAGAAATTCGAGGAGGCTTACAATGCTGACTTGGCAAATGGTCTGGGTAATGTTGTCAGTAGGGTTTCGACTCTTGCTGAGAAGTCTGGTTTAACATTTGAAGAAACAAAATTTCCCGACAACATTATTGATTTGTATGGGGAGGGGCAACAACAAGCCTTAGAGGAGTTTCGTTTTGATGCAGTTATGCAATACATATGGAACGTTGACATTGCCATGATTGATAAGCATCTCAACTATGAGGCCCCTTGGTTGATCAATGATGAAAATAAACTTCGAAGTATTTTGCAATCGGAGATAGATGACTTGAGAAGGATAGCAAAGAAAATCGAGCCGTTCTTACCCGAGACGGCGGAAAAGATCCTCCTGACTTTTGCGGGTCCGGAGATAAAGAAATCGGAGATCCTTTTCCCCCGCCTTAAGTAAAGCATCTATACTTATATCAGCCATGCTGATTGATACACATTGCCATTTAACCGACGAGAAGCTATTCGATCAGGTCGGGGCGGTGATAGATCGGGCCCGAGAAGCTGGGGTGGAAAGAATGATTGTGCCGACGGTGGGACTTTTGGATGGGAAGAAGGCAATTGAGATCTCCGAAAAATACGAGGGTGTTTGGGCGATGATTGGAGTACATCCGGAGGTCCTGGCGAGCGAAATAAATCCGGAATACCGCGATGAGTGGTTGGCCTCCGGCGGGGATTGGGTGAACCGAGTGCGGGAGATGGCCAGGTCATCAGATAGAGTGGTGGGGATCGGTGAGATCGGCTTGGACTTTTATTACGATAAAGAAAAGAGAAGTCAGGAGATCCAGATGAGGATCTTCCAGGAACAGTTGGAGCTGGCAATAGAGTTGCACTTGCCGGTGGCGATACATATGCGGTCGGCCGAGACCGAAATGAGACAGGTTCTCATGCAGATGGAGAAACTACCCAAGGGTCAGTTCCACTGCTTCGCTGGGAGTGAGGAGTTTTTGGAAATTGTACTTAAAAAGGGTTTTTACGTCAGTTTCTGCGGCAATATTACCTATAAATCGGCCGGGGAACTTCGAATGCTGGTCAAGAGGGTCCCGTTGGACCGACTTCTTCTGGAAACAGATTCACCCTATTTATCACCTGAGGGCGGGCGAGGTAGCGCGAACGAGCCCAAGAGTGTTAAAATATTGGCCGAATACATCGCAGAATTGTTAGGAGTTCAGACTGATACTTTAATTAATCAAACTACCAAAAACGCTCAATGTTTATTCTTCGGCTGTTAATAAAAAGATATCCGAGATTCTCTCAGAGAATGCTGGAGATATTGCCTGGATTCGTCAGCTGGAGTCTCATCCTGTTTCCGGTTTGGGGCTCGTTTCTCGTCCCCCTGGCGGTGGCCTACTATATTATCGCTTTCGATGTCTATTGGCTCTACCGGTCTTTGGCCCTGGCCGCCTTGGCTCTGCTTTCGCATTTCCGGATCCGGGCGAACGAGACCTACGACTGGATGGGGGATGTTGCCGGTTTTCCCGACTGGAAGAAGGTCCACCACGCAGTGATCATCCCGAACTACAAAGAACCGGGGAAAACACTGGCGCGGACCTTGAAGTCATTGGCCGACCAAACTATCCCAGCAAAACAAATTATCCCGGTAGTTGCCTTTGAGGCGAGAGCGGGGGAGGAGATAAATAGCGAAAGAGAGAAAATGCTACGGACTGAATTTGAAGGAGTTTTTGCCAAACTGATGTTCACCTATCACCCGGCGGGTATACCGGGAGAGGTGGTTGGCAAGTCAAGCAACTCCGCCTGGGGGGCTAGCCGACTCGCCCTTGAGCTTCCGAAACACAAAGATTGGAATCCGGATATGCTTACCGTATCCTCGGCCGATGCAGACGTGGTCTTTCACCCAAATCATTTTGCGGCGATCACCTTTAAGTTTCTCGATAATCCGGCGCGCTACCGGAGAATCTGGCAGGGAGCGATCATGTTCTACAACAATATCGAAAAGATCGCCTGGCCAATGCGGGTGTTTAACCGCGCCGCCAGCGTGGTCTACATGGGTCTTCTCATGCGTCCGGACCGACTGATAAACTTCTCAACCTATACCCTGAGTTGGCGCCTACTTTCTGAAATCGGAAACTGGGATACTGACGTAATTCCTGAAGACTACCGCATCTTTTTCAAGGCTTATTTTAAAACCAGTGGTGAGGTCGAAGTCGAACCGGTTTTCTTGCCGATCATGGCTGACGCGGCAGAGTCGGTCGGTTTTTGGAAAACCTTTGTGAACACCTATGAGCAGGTAAAGCGCTGGGCCTGGGGCGCTTCCGACGACGCCTATATCATCAAACAATAT
>CAYQLI010000114.1:0-2600 GCA_964418355.1 uncultured Pseudomonadales bacterium
TCGGTGTCAATGCCAAAGAAGAGGATATTGAGATCAATGTCACCAAAGGCAAGAAGCTCACCAACATGCGCTCTCAAGCCTCTGACGGTGTCATTCAGCTCACTCCGGCCACGATCATGAGTCTGGAACAGTCTCTCGACTTCCTCGAGGGTGACGAGCTGTTGGAGATCACCCCGATCTCTCTTCGTTTACGCAAAAAGTACTTAACCGAGATTGACCGCCGTCGCACCAGTAGAGGCGCTTCAGCCTTATCCCAATAATTCTTTCCACGGTGTCCAAACTACCCACATGGGGTTAAAACAAGGTAAAATAAGCCTAAATTGGGCCGGTGGCGGAATGGCAGACGCTCAGGTCTTAAAAACCTGTGAGAGCAATCTCGTGAGGGTTCGACTCCCTCTCGGCCCACTTAAAAAACTTCAACCTTGTCCAGCCTGCTAAGCAATAATTTTACCGACTCCTGCATCCAATGATCATCTCGTCTTTTCAGGATTTTTTTTAGATCCTTTCTTAGTTTTGTATCAGAAAGGTCTTCAATCGCTGCTCTAATTTCTTTTTTATGCCAATCGGACTCTGTCACGGGATTGCCCCAAAATTCCCTGACCGCTATAGAAGATATTGGTTCGCCGAATCCATGAAAGGTAATTCCGTCTTCGAACCAAAACTTCCACTCTTTGTCTGTCATCGGTGAAAGAGCCAACACGGGAATTTCAAATTCTAGTAAAATCAGTGAGCACGCACCAAATTTTTCATCCTTCCGGGCGTAATTCGTCCGAAACAGATTTAGTTTTCGATCAACCATCAGCCCTTCTTGGATTTCCAAGCGCTGATTCGTCGCCAACAAATGGGCGAACCAGGAAAAATAGCGCCATTCCGCCATCGCACAAACCGGGGACCACAAAGCATCCACATCGCCTGACTTAAAAACAGCTAATTTATTTTCAACACTCATAAAGGAGGGCAGGAAAAGTGTCCTAGGGAGGACTCGGACCTCCGACCCCCTGCTTAGAAGGCAGGTGCTCTATCCAGCTGAGCTACTAGGACAAACGGGCCCAAAGTGGCCCTTCGGGGTATATTTTACCCCATTTGGCTTGTATACCAATCCCAGAGCTCTCCGCTATCCATCGGAGGTGGGGGATCATCCGGTCCAAACTTCGGATGATCGGGAGGCAGATCAGAAGGTGATGGCGGTATCGGTTTCGGCGGGACGCCTTTTCCGCCGCTTCTCGTCACTTGGTCCCGCCAATCGATCCAGGACTGAAGATGGTCCCGGCACACTTTACAGCCACATATCTCTACTAGTTTCCTCGACCACTCAATTCGTGCTTTTACGTGCTCCGTCAAGATCTCATCTTCTCCAAATAAATTAGTCTCCCTTTCCTCACTCATCTGATCTTATTCTACCCCGGAAGATTATCTTCAGGCTCTAATGGTAAAATTGCGCCACATAATGACAAAAACTATAGAAAGCCCCGTATCCCATCTAGAAATTACCATTCCGGTTATGTTTGGAGATGGGCGAATACGGAGAATTAACTACGAACAAATTAAAAATATTCACAGTCCCTCTCTACTCGTGACTGAAGTGCTTACCGTCAGGGAAACCTTATTGAAGCAAATTCAAAATGCGATTGACGCAAATCAATCAATCGACCGGGATAAGGTCAATGCCGCCCTGGATATATTTACCCAACTGGCACTCGAAGCGGCCGAAGCAATTGCGAAATTTGGAGGAAATCGGTGGCAACTAGAACAAAGCGGTGAGGAATTTTCCGACGACAGATTGTCTCTAATCATGCACCACAAAAATACTACTGGCCTGGGAACAAATTTCAACGCAGTGATTGAAATTCTAAAAGAATATTATGAAGGACTTGAGCAAAAGAAAGATGATCGTGCCAAACCGTTGAAAGAAAATATCCTCAGGATTGAGCATCTCTTTGAGTTGGCAAAAAAACGAACTGATCCCGTGGTTCATGTCTACCCAAAACTAAATGATCCCAGTGGATATCTTAGGGAAATAACTTTCATTGAACATAAAAATAACTTGTGTTTTTTCCAGATGTGGGACGCTTCCGAATTAAACCAGTGTCGTTATGATTTCTTTTTTCAATTCGAAGGGAATGAGATTGCTTCCGAACCATGGAAATACTTAGTTGATAAATATTTCTCAGGTCTTCCAAATCTTGCAAAACCAGTCAAACCAGAAACCATGGCAAAGTGGCGACAAGGAAAAATTACATCTTACAGTGACCTAACAATTGAGGAGTACCGGGATAACGAAAGAGGGCGCTGGCTTGAACGAAACGAACGCAGGGCCGGATCGGTAATAGTGGTTAGGGTGAGTTTTAACTTTGACCATGGTAATGTGGCAAATACAAAAATGCTTGAGGACTTAATCACTTTGGTTCCTCAAGAATTACTTGAAAGTTCTGGTAATAGCGTTTGGTAATTGCCAGCTCTCCAAAAATAACTTCAGGCTTCTAGACCAAGCCAAAGGACTCACCTCTGGCTAGGCCCTCAAGAAAACTATCTAGTTCCGGGGTCAGTTCGGCGGGTAACGGCAATTTGAGAAAAGCAGCTATAAAATCAGCACCGATCAT
>CAYQLI010000115.1:0-2457 GCA_964418355.1 uncultured Pseudomonadales bacterium
ATCTTGTATGCCTTCTCCTTCGGCGAACTCCTTTTCTTTTTTCTCTTCTGCTTCGAAAAGTTCTTTGGCATTTTCGCGCCAAGCTCCGTAGTGATATTCATCAAAAACTACGCAATCCCATTTTGTATTGTGAACCCACTCGTTTTTTGTTTTAACCCCGCCAGTACTTTTATTTTTGCCCAGATAATCCTGAAATGACCCAAAACAAACAAATGGTTTTTGTTCGTCAATATCTTTATGCCAGAGTGTGTTTGGTGATGCGGAAACGAACTGCCATCCTTTAAAATCGACATGCCCTTTCAGATCATCATCCCAGGCGCTCTCTACAGCGGGTTTGAAGGTCATGACTAAGATTTTTGTCCATCCCATTTTCTTGGCTAACTGGTATGTTGCAAATGTCTTGCCAAAACGCATCTTGGCGTTCCACAGAAAATGAGGAGTTTTTCTAGAGTTTTCCTTTTTAAAGTTTAGGAAGTAGGTAGATGTTTTATCGACAGCTGCCTTCTGCTCTGGTCTCATCTTGAAATTAAGATCTCTGGTTTCAACACTAAGTTTGCGTTCCCGTATATCATCGATGGCTGATCTAATATCTTTGACTGAACAATTAAACCATTCGCCATCTTTTCTCGAAATACTGCGGCGTATTAGGTGGTGGTGTACCTCATGATCAGTAAAGGTGGTACCGTCGTTCCTTATGGCGTCTTCAATTAGTACAATCCGGTATTTCAAATGAGCAGTTTGCAATTGTTCCGCTACTCTTTCTTGTGCGTTGCGAATGGTATAACCGACTTTTAGCAACCCCTTATGTGAATCTACACCTATAAGTTCGTAGGCATAAATAGTGGGCTTTACATCTGGTTTTTGTGGAAAAAAATCTGTAGCCATAAATATTACATCGGTCGAATCATTGATTCTATAAACTCAATTTCTTCTTTTGTTAGTCTATATTTCCGATATAGACCTTTATCATCCCAACTATGGTTCCAATCTTGCTGAGGAACCCACGAATATGTTGATCGTGTCGCATCTTGAGTAATCTTTCGAAGGGATACTAGAAAACGGAAAAAACGTGTGCGAAGGTAGCCCACAATACTCTTTGCTTCCCGTTCAGTATCCACATAGAAAAATAAATACGATTGAGTACAGACAGACGGTGATCCCGCGATCAGTGGTTTTCCCAAGACTGAGTCAGGAATCTTTTCTCCCCCATCTGAGCCAGCCTTTGGAATCATTACTTTCCACTTATCGACTAGCTGTTTACTTTTTACAATCTTGTTACGTTCTATCCATCCTGAATCGCGTTTGCCTTTTTTAATATAATATATTTCAACATCACCCGGTTTTTTCATTTCGTGAAAATCCGAAAAATTTGAGGTCCAACCAAATTCCTTATCGACAGACAAAATTTTTGTAATAGACAACTCCTTTGTGTTTAATATTTTTTTGAGGATACTGGTTGCCCGACTATCGCGGACAAATATGTCATATTCTGCAAGATTTCTAGTTATGGGTCCGATAACATCATTATTGCGAATAGTTACGACCTCACAATCACCGACAGTATTTTTCTCCCATAGGAAATAACAAACACCACCCTTAATTTGAACACCAGGAAAAACTTCGCTAGCAACTGGATAGTCTATCATTTTGCGGATGTGTTTGTCGGCAAGCATTTTTTCGCGGAATTCGGCTAGTCCCAAACCACTTGCCATCCAGCGCGAAGGAATGATCATTGTCATAAAACGAGGGCTAAGTTTTTTTGCTTGTTCAACAAATTTGTTATATATAGGGATATCCCTGGTGCCACCTTCAGAGCCTAATTGATAGGGTGGGTTGCCTATGATGACATCGAATCTCATGTTTTTTATTGTACTAGGAAGTTTATTGTGTATAAATTGGTAAGCGTGAGTCTCGAGTCCTTCCTCACGATCATATTCTAGTTGGCTGACCCCGCAATAAGCACAACGGCCATTTTTCCAGTCGTGGTCTGTTCTGTGAAAAAATACATTGCCTTGTTCGTCGTTAAAAGTACTTGAGATGGAGTACTTTCCGTTGGCGCTTTTTGAACAATATAAACTACGCCGAGAAAGTAAAGAAGTTAGTTCTGTAATTCCGACCCCAAAAAGCTGTTTGCTATATATGTGGTCGATTCTCTTTTGGACATCGGGGATTTCGTCTTTTAGCCCTTCTAGAAGTCTTCTTGCAATCTCTCGAAGAAACACTCCGGTCTTACAAACCGGATCTAGGAATGTCGCATTTTTATCTTTCCATATTTCTTTTGGGAGTAAATCCAGAATTTCATTTGCAAGCTTCGGAGGAGTGAAAACCTCGTCACTACTTAAGTTTGCAAGACAGGAAAGTACATCAGGATTGTAACTGCTTTGCATCTTCATAATTTAATTGATAAGTAATGAACTAATGGATATTCCTTGATTGGCATTGGTGAGAAAACAGTTT
>CAYQLI010000116.1:0-2424 GCA_964418355.1 uncultured Pseudomonadales bacterium
GGTCAGCCACTCGGTGACACCGTATTCTTCAAATTTCATATATTCGGATTCGGAAAGCAGAGAGTTCGCCTGAACATTGCCGATAAGGTCGGCGATCTTCTGACTGATCTCTTCCTGGAGAGTGATCTCGGAAACCATCTGCTCACGAATAGCAGCGATCTTTTGTTTGAGACCCAATTTGGAGTTTTCGGTCTTTTGGGCCTGTTCGTCTTTGTCTTTGACGGTCTTTTTCAGGGCGACCAGCTGATTTTTACCTTCGTCTTTGAGTTTTTCAATGCGGTTGTCGAAGTCGGTTCTGATGTCTCCGACTTTTCTTTCTTTTTCGCCGGCGATCTTACTGATGGCTTCTTCCTTGGCTTTATCATCAATGGCCAAAACCAGATATTTGGAGAAATAGATAACGGAGGTCAACTTCTTGGGAGAGATATCAAGGATCAGGGAGATCTTGCTGGGAGCACCTTTGAAGAACCAGACGTGGGCGATGGGGGTAGCCAGCTTGATGTGACCCATGCGTTCGCGGCGAACGCGGCTCTGGGTGACTTCAACGCCACATTTATCACAGATGATGCCACGGAAACGGACACGCTTGTATTTTCCACAGTAACATTCCCAGTCTTTGGTGGGACCAAAAATGCGCTCGCAGAAAAGGCCATCTTTTTCGGGCTTCTGAGTACGATAGTTAATGGTTTCCGGCTTCAAAACCTCACCGTGGGACCAGGACAAAATTTCCTCGGGGGAAGCGAGTTTGATTTGGAGTCCGGCGAAGTCAACAATGTTTTTCATTTATCTTTTGGTCCTATTTTTAATTATTCGTCATCATCTTCATCTTCTGTCTTGGGTTCGACAACAACGGTATCGTCGGCGGGAGTAACAGTTGAGGCGGTATCATCGGTAACGGCCACAGTGCCGGTATCGTCGGTCGTAGCAACGGCGGCGGGGGCGGCAACCTCCGGTTCCTCAGCGATCACCGGGCCGGTAGGAATAATGGAGAGACAGAGGGAGTTAAGTTCCTTGACCAAGACCTTGAAGGACTCAGGAACGGTGCTCTCAGGAATCGGCAGACCCTTGACGATGGCCTCAAAGGCTTTGGAGCGGCCAACGACGTCGTCGGACTTGATCGTGAGCATTTCCTGTAGGGTATGAGCAGCCTTGTGTGCCTCGAGCGCCCAGACTTCCATCTCTCCGAGTCTTTGGCCTCCCATTTGAGCTTTACCACCAAGAGGCTGCTGAGTCACCAGACTGTAAGGTCCGGTTGAACGAGCATGGGTCTTGTCTTCGACCATGTGGATAAGCTTCAGGATGTAGGCAACTCCAATGGCGGTCTTTTGAGCCAGAGCCTCGCCGGTGCGACCATCAAAAAGCTGGACCTTGGCGGAGCGGGGATAACCGGCTTTCTCGAGAAGTTCACCGATCCGGTCTTCATCAATCTTTTCAAAGACGGGGACGCCGATCTTCAGACCGAGGCCTTCAGCCGCGAGGCCAAGCTGGGCTTCAAGTAGCTGACCCAGGTTCATACGGGCAAGCACTGACAGAGGCGAGATCATGATATCAACGGGGCGGCCCTCAGCGGTGTAAGGCATGTCTGCCTTGGGAACGATCTTACTGATGACACCTTTGTTTCCATGGCGTCCAGCCAACTTGTCTCCGACAGTGATACGACGGAGCTGGGCAACCTTGACGCGAATCTGGCGGATGACGCCGGCATCAAGTTCGTCACCCTGTTCGCGGTCAAGAACTTGGACGGAGATGACGGTACCCTGCTCGCCATGAGGCATGCGGAGGGAAGTATCGCGGACTTCACGAGCCTTTTCACCGAAGATGGCCCGGAGCAATCTTTCCTCGGCGGTGAGTTCGGTTTCGCCCTTCGGGGCGATCTTACCAACAAGAATGTCGTTAGGGCTAACGTTACTACCAATGACAACGACACCATCAGCACCGAGGTTCCGCAGATCCGGTTCGGAAACGTTTGGTATATCAGAGGTCAATTCTTCGGCACCGAGCTTCGTATCCATGACATCGGCAACATATTCATTGATGTGGATGGAGCTAAGGAGATCCTCTTCGAGAAGACGAGAACTGATGACAATGGCATCTTCGTAGCCCAAGCCTTCGAGGGAACCGTAAGCGATGAAAAGGTTTTGACCAATGGCAAGTTCGCCATTCTCGGCAGAAGGACCATTGATGATGAGATCGCCTTTTTTGACCTCATCACCGGTAATAACCATAGGAGACTGACTATAAGAGGTGCTCTGAGAAGTGCGGTGATATTTCCTGATGTGATAGGTTTCGATATCACCCTTGACGGTGACAAAGTCGAACCCTGAATTTTTTGATTATTGCTTTCGAAAGGCCGTCGATGGATAGAGTTGTGCGCGTCGGACACAGTCCGGACCCCGACGATGCGTTTATGTTCTATGGACTTGC
>CAYQLI010000117.1:0-2333 GCA_964418355.1 uncultured Pseudomonadales bacterium
CCTGATTCTTTCCTTATCTATCCTGGCCTACCTCAAATGGCTGGGCGGGCAGACCCCGGCAAAGACAGAAACCAAAATAGAAACGCCGGCTTTAGTTCAGATCGCCGCTCCGATTTCATTACCCAAACCAAGTTTGTCCAGTCGAACCTCAGTCGAGGCGGCCATGCAGGCGAGACGGAGCCGGCGTGATTTCACCTCCGACAGCCTGAATCTCAAACAAGTAGGTCAAATGCTTTGGTCAGCCCAAGGAGTCACCGCCGACTGGGGCGGCCGCACCGCTCCCTCGGCCAAATCTGCCTACCCGCTGACCGTCTATCTCATTGCCAACAAAGTGGTCAATCTTGAACCAGGAGTCTACCAATATTTACCCGGAGAACGGGAAGCCAGGCATCAAATTCAATTAATCAAACAGGGAGATGTTCACGAAGCCGTCGGTAAGGCCATCGGCCAGAACGCGGCCGCAAATCCTCCAGCGCTATTTATTATCACCGGCAATATTGACAAAATGGCCAAGGCCTTTGATAACAAGCGAATGGACAACAATGTCTATCTCGAGGTGGGGCACGCCGCTGAGAATATGTATCTCCAGGCGGAAAGTCTAGGCTTGGGTATGGTGACCATGGCTGGCTTTGACGGCAAGAAGGTTGGAGACGTCGCCGGGATCCCAGAAAACGAGTCAGTGATCTACGCGATTCCCATGGGAATTCCGAAACCCTAGTCCTTACCGCGCCACTCCTTTATTTTTGCGTGATGCCCCGATAGCAGTATCTCCGGGACTTTCCAGCCTTTATATTCTTCCGGTCTCGTATATTGCGGGTACTCGATTTCCCCTTCCTTTTGATACGATTCTTCCACCAGGGACGCTTCATTCCCCAAAACCCCTGGCAATAGTCTAACGATGCTGTCTACCACGACCATTACCGGGATCTCGCCTCCGGTCAGGACATAGGCTCCGATCGAGATCACCTCATTGGCGATATGTTCATGTACCCGATGATCAATTCCCTCATAGTGAGGGGCGATCATGATCAAATGCTCTTCGGATTTCAATTGTTCGGCTTTCTGCTGGGTATACAACGGTCCTTTCGTATCCATCAATATCACGCGAGTGCCCTCGCCGCGAAGTGCTTCGACTGCCCTGTCTACTACATCCACCCGCATCACCATCCCGGGTCCTCCGCCATAGGGTGAGGCATCCACGCTATGGTGCTTATCGGTGGACCAATCGCGCAGGTTGTGGACCTTTATCTCCACCAACCCCTTTGCCTGGGCCCGTTTCATAATGCTCTCGGTCAGGGGCGCGAACATCTCCGGAAAAATGGTCAGAATATCAATCTTCATGACTATATTCTACCCCAAGCAGCTTGATGTATACTCGACCTATGGCTACCAAGAAAGAAAGAATCGCTGTTGTCATCATCCCAACCTACAATGAAGCCGCCACGATCGGGGAGATGATTGATTATCTTTTTGAGAAAACTTTTCCCGGTATCAAAGACTGGCAGATGAAGCTTCTGATCGTGGATGACACTTCTCCTGATGGTACCTACAAGGTCGTCCAGCAAAAACAACGAAAATATAAAAATCTTTCTCTCTCTCTTTCCAAGGTTAAGGCCGGCATCGGCGGCGCTTATGTTCGTGGTTTCAAATATGCCATGAAAGAGCTTAAGGCCGACGTCTTGATCGAATTCGATGGTGATTTCCAGCACCCTCCTGAAACCATCCCGGTTCTGCTTTCGGAAATTGATAAAGGTGCCGATTATGTCTTGGGCAGCCGAAAAGTCAAAGGTGGGGAGAATCCCAAAGGTTGGGGTTTCAAGCGAGTTTTCTTTTCTGAATTCGGCGGCTTCACTGCCAGGTTCATACTTTTCTTCCCTTTCAAGAACTTCTTTCAGGTTACCGATCCTACTACCGGTTTGAAGGCCAGCCGCGTCAGAGGCTTTGTTGACCGCATGGACTTGGATCACCTTTATAGTCATTCTTTTGCCTACAAACTGGAATTTCTTTTCCAGATGGTCAAACTCGGTGCCAAAGTGAAAGAGATACCTTTCAAGATGAATCTTCGTGAAAGCGGCGCCAGCAAGATCGAACCCCAGACTGCCAAAGAAATTCTTCTCACGGTGATTAAACTCAGGTGGTTTGATCCTTTCACTCAGAAATTCCTGAAATTCGGCACCGTCGGTTTCATTGGCTACCTGGTCAATGCTATCGGTTTGGCGGTCGTCTTCAATCTGACCCAGACAGAATGGCTTGCCTGGCTGGTCAGTACCGAGATCGCGATCATCAGCAACTTCACCTGGAACCGCTACTGGACCTACCCCGACAGCCGCACC
>CAYQLI010000118.1:0-2321 GCA_964418355.1 uncultured Pseudomonadales bacterium
CAAGAACTTAAATGAAAAAATTATTCTACTTTTTGCCCTTAATTTTGGCCGTCGCAGGTATCTTCCTTTCCCTGACCAAAACCCGTTCCCGGGTTACGGTTGGCGCACCGGAAACAAACAGTAATCAAAACTTTAAGGCCGATGTCTTTGTTGAAAATCTGAATGTTCCCTGGAGTATGGCCTTTACGAGTCAGGATCGCCTGCTCGTGACCGAAAGAAGAGGTCAGATCAGGGTCATTGAAAAGGGAAAACTATTGGACAGATCTCTGTTTACTTTCGGCAATATTTTCAGCAAAGAAGAAGCCGGCCTCATGGGTCTCGCGGTTGATCCCGATTACCAAAAGAATAGATTTATTTACGCTTCTTACGCGTATAGCCAAAATGGCAAACCGAGAATAAAAGTGGTTCGTTTGATTGATAACGGAAGTTCAGCAATGGTGGACAAGGTTCTCATTGATAATATTCTGGCGGCGCCCTTTCATGACGGCAGCCGACTCAAATTCGGCCCAGACGGAAAACTTTATGTGACGACTGGCGAGGCGACTCAGGCCGACCTTGCCCAGAAGCTCGACTCGGTCAATGGCAAAATCCTGCGGCTCAACTCCGACGGCTCGATACCGGAGGATAATCCTTTCCCCGACTCGCCAATCTATAGTTATGGCCACCGAAATCCCCAGGGAATTGCCTGGAGTCCGATCTCGGGTATGCTCTGGGAGACCGAACATGGACCGAGTGGATTTGATGGACCGGGCGGCGGGGATGAAATAAATCTGATCAAGGCGGGCGGTAACTATGGCTGGCCAAAAGCACATCACGAAATAGAACTTGCTGGGACAGAATATCCCCAACTATTGTTCACCCCAGCGATCGCCCCGTCGGGAGCGACTTTCTATAGCGGAAAACTTTTGCCTGGCTTTCGCAATAACCTTTTCTTTACCGGGCTGCGGGGAGAAGGCATCTGGCGCGTCGCATTCTCGGAGACAGAACCGGACAAAATCGTTTCCTTCGAAAAACTTTCATCAATTAAAGTCGGCCGGGTCAGGGATATCATTGAAGGACCGGACGGAGCACTCTACTTCTCGACCAGCAACCGCGATGGCCGCGGAACACCTCGGGAGGGAGACGATAAAATATACAAAATCACGCCGCAATAATGTCAAAGAAAATAATTATCATCCTCGGACTTTTGTTACTGGCGCTGGCGGTAATTAATTGGCCCAGTCTGATTGCGAGGATAAAGACACAAATTCCCCAGATCGAAAGGATCGCACCGACACCGCTAACCGAACAGGAGGTACTCGACCAGATCAACGCTTACCGAACCGCCAATAAGATGGTCGCCCTAAAGAGGAATGAAAAGTTGGACAAGGCGGCCTTGGCGCGTCTGACGGTGATCAAAAACAACCAGGACTTCTCCGGGGAGAGAACCGGTGTTTCCCTAGAAAATGCGGTGAAAAATAACGATTACAACTTCAGTTCAACAGGTGAAATGGACACAGAGGGAGTGACCGGCGAGACGAAGCTGGCGGATGAGTGGGCAAAGGATGCGGAGCAAAAGAAAATCCTAAACGACAAAAACTACCGCGATGCCGGAGTTGCGGTCGTCCAGGAAGGCTTCTCTTATCGAGTTGTAGTTATCATGGCGCGACTGATGATACTAAAAGTAGAAAAGCTGGGGGCAGGCGGCTATCCCGTCGTCGCCTGGGGCGGACCGGAACTGTGGGCGGCGGTCAACAAACGCAGAGTGGAACTGGGGGTGAATCCCCTGAAGCAATTGGATATCTTCTGTACTGTTGCCTCGATTCGACTCAACCAACAGCTGGAACTAGGCAAACTTGATGAACATAAGGGTTTTGAAGAGGTACTGAACCGTTTCCCCGAGATGAGACAAAAATATAATGTCGCCGAGTTTTTGATCGTCGGCTACCTTACGCCCGAGGAGGCAGTCGCCGGTTGGGAACACACCCTGGGACACCGCGGGCTATTGGCCGGAGGCGAGTATGTCTGGGGCTGTGTCTATTCACAGGAAACTTTCGGTGTCGCAATCGCCGCGTACTAATTTGCGCTATTTCAGCCTCGACGTAGTAAAATATAGGTGTTTTGCCGAGTCGTCTAATGGTAGGACGTCGCCCTCTGGAGGCGAATATTCCTGGTTCGAGTCCAGGCTCGGCAACCCAGTTAAGAATAAAATGACGATAAAATGTTAGATTCAAAGGCTGAGCAAGACGTCCGCCTGCAAAGGGAGCACTTCCTGAATGAACTTCAACGACAAATTGATAATGCGATTCTTCACCGCGGGATTGTCACATTCAAACCGACTG
>CAYQLI010000119.1:0-2302 GCA_964418355.1 uncultured Pseudomonadales bacterium
TTTTGTCCCTGAGGGTTTGTCTGAGGCAAAGGCTGACTTTATTCGAAGTGCTCTTGCGGGTAAGGAGGAGAATCTCGAGGTAAACGTGTCTTTTAGGAAGGCCACCGGAAAGGTAGTTCCAATCCTGGCCAGTGCGGCGACCTTGGATGGCCGGGGCAGGCAGAGTATCGGGATCGTGGTGATCTTTCGTGATATTTCGAAAGAACGGGAGGTCCAGCAGTTGCGGGATGAATTTATGATGATCGCCAGTCACGAACTGCGGGCGCCGATGACGGCTGTCAAATGGTTAGTGACCATGATGTTGGAGGGATCCTATGGCGTTATAGATGAAAAGCTGAAGTCGCCTCTAGCCACGATCGCTTCCTCGACCGACAGGCTGATCCATCTGGTCAACGACATGATCAACATTACCAGAGTTGAAGCGGGCAACCTAAGGCTGACGTTAACTGATTTTGATATCAAGAAAATGATAGACGACCTACTAGTCACTTTTGGCTCCGAAGCCAAAAAGAAAAATATCCAGATTGATGCCGTCGGAGTGACGTCGGCTATGGTTCAGGCAGATCCGGATTGGACGGCCCAGATCTTGTCGAATTTGATTGATAATGCCATCAAGTTCAACCATGATGGGGGCAGGATCGCGATCACTATCCAGAAGAAAGACAACGAATCATTGAATATAGCCGTGGTTGACACCGGCCTTGGGATACCCGATGATTTTCGCGAAAAATTATTTACGAAATTTGCCCAGGTGATAGATAGGGAGGTGGGCAAGCCATTGGGGACTGGTTTGGGTCTGTTTATTTCCAGGGAGTTAGCTCGGGGTATGGGGGGTGATCTTTGGTTGGCGGAGACAACGCTTGGTCAGGGAAGTACTTTCGTGATAAAAATTCCCCTGTCAGGTTCGCCATCGGCCGGCGTGATCGTGGCAAATCACAAGAAAAAGACGGGGTGATACAATTTCGTTCATGGCACTCGAGTCAGCGGGGACTCCTATTAGGAAGGAAGGCCTGGACGATTTTGCATCAGAGGTATTGACGCAGGACTTAATGGACTTTGATACGTTTATGAGAGGGGATTATGGTAATGGATACGGACGAGTGCAGGACTGGGTTTTTGCCCGTTTGGGAGTACCGGCCCCCGACCGGGGTCTTTATATCCGAATGATGGAGACTCTCTACGTTGCCTTGGCCGAGGGGTCTTTGGTCCTCGCGGAACTGGATCTGAGAGTGACTGATGGGGGTGGAACTGTTTCTTTGAACTACGCCGAGAAAAGGTCAGCCTTGCCTTTGGCGGTAACCGAGGTAGACGAAGCGAATGTTCAGTATTGGCTGCGCCTTCCTTCAGTGACCGATCAGAGTCCGGCCGAACGAAAATTTATTTATCATCTGGGGAAACGAGGTGTGGATGGACTACTTGAATACCTGGGATTAGGTTGTTATGGTCTTTCTGAGAAGTTTGGTTTTTTCGAGACGATGAAGCATTGGTGGGAAAGAGGGGAATTGGGTAGACAAGGAGTCAGCTTGTGGTGGGTAGATGGAGATAGGCGCTCTTTTGTCCGGGTGAGAAGCGATCACGATCAAGTAAGTCCTACGGCGAGGCATTTTTTCCAGCTTGGAGGCGGTTACTGGGGAAGTCGGGAGGTCAGTTTCGAGGAAGCAGCCCAATTAGGCTTGAGGCCAGTAGAATCTGGACATGCTTGAGAGAGGCCGTTGGGACCCGTTTTTGGAGGTTAAATCTTTGAACCGAGAGTCAGGAGTAACTATTGTCAATGGCAAGGTGGTGGAATACCGCAGTTTGGCGGCAAATTATCCTGCTTCGGAGGTAGGAGCAGTTTATCGGGTGGCCAAAAACGATTTGGACGAGAAGCTGGTAGTCGGTTTGGTTTCGCCAGGTGGATTATCAATGAGGCTTTCGATGGTGGTCGTTGGTGGAGAAGTGTTTGCCTCATTTATGAATGGGCGGGCAGGGGTCGGTCTGGCTTTTAACGAAGGCGGTTTTTCTTATGCGAACGCGGTCGTGGGTCTGCCGGCGATGTCAATGACCGGGGAAACGGACCTGGTGGTGTCATTCCGGGCACATGAAGGGGCGGAAAGCTATGTCCTGGCGGATCGGGATGGAGAGAGGCTTTTTCTCCACGAGGCAAGGGCACAAATGACAAAGAATGATGACATTTTCGTGGCCACTTCTGAGTTTGATTTGAGACACCAACGAGAACAGATCCGACGCTACAGAAGCTCCGCTGAATTTAGAGAAAACAAAGGGGCGGCCCTGTATCAGGTGGGGATAAAAAGGTTGATTG
>CAYQLI010000120.1:0-679 GCA_964418355.1 uncultured Pseudomonadales bacterium
CGCGGTAGTACGAATCAGATCTTCACCGAAAATTTACGCAAAATGTTTGTAGCTATGGCGAAAGATATTCGTGTCGTGCTAATCCGTCTGGCTGACCGTCTTCATAATATGTCTACCTTAGATGCCGTTCCCTTGTCAAAACAAAAACGAATTGCCCAGGAAACTTTGGAAATTTATGCCCCGCTGGCTGAACGCCTGGGGATGGGACAGCTCAAGGGCGATCTCGAAGATTTGGCTTTTCCTTATCTCTACCCGGAGGAGTACGAGCGGGTGACGGGAATTGCGGAACCGCATTTTCTTCGGGCAGAAAAATCTACGAAGCAAGCCATTCAATTAATCAAAGAAAAATTAGAGTTTCACAATCTTGTTGTACATATAAGCGGGCGTCCAAAAAGAAAATACAGTTTGTTTCGAAAACTTCAACGACCGGAGATAGATGGTGATTTATCGAAGATCCACGATCTTGTCGCGCTACGCGTCATCACAAACTCGAAGCTTGATTGCTATTCCGTCCTTGGCTTGGTTCATGATATCTGGCAGCCGGTTCCTTATATTGGCATCAGTGACTTTATCGCTCGTCCGAAACCAAATGGTTACCAATCAATTCATACCAAAGTTTTTGACCGAAAAGGCAATATTATTGAAATTCAGATCAGATCTAAGGAAATGCACGAACAGG
>CAYQLI010000120.1:689-2271 GCA_964418355.1 uncultured Pseudomonadales bacterium
ACAGGCTGAATATGGTGCCGCCACCCATGCACTTTACGCGGAGGCCAAGGCCGCTGGGGCCAGCGATGCGAAACTGGAAAAAGGAATCGCCTTTATCCTCACTGAGAAAATGAATTGGGTCAATCAGCTCGCCTCATGGCAAAAAGAGGCTGTCAATTCAGATGAATACATCAAGAACCTAAAACTGGACGCTCTGTCAGAGCGGATCTATGTTTTCTCTCCAAACGGGGACGTCTACGACCTCCCCAAGGGCGCCACTCCGGTTGACTTTGCCTTTGCCGTCCATACCGATCTCGGCCTCCATGTCCATGGGGCGAAGGTCAACCAGAAAATAGTGCCGTTAAACTACACTCTCAATAGCGGTGACATGGTGGAGATCATCAAATCAAAAGGGAAACATCTTCCGAATCGGGACTGGCTCCAATTTATCAAAACCAGCAAAGCCAGAAGTAAGATCACCAGGTTGCATCATGCTGATGTAAAATAACCCTATGAAACGTACCCTCATAAAAGAAACCCCTGGCCTGGTTGGCGAAACTGTCATGATTCAAGGCTGGGTCAATACCAGAAGGGACCATGGCAAGATCGTTTTCATTGACCTTCGAGATAGAACCGGTGTGGTTCAGGTTATCGGGACCGGCGATGTTTTGGGGTCGTTGAAATCTGAAGAAGTCATTAGCCTGGTCGGCTTGGTCAAGGCCCGACCGGAAAAACTGGTGAACCCAAATCTTCAGACCGGTAAGGTCGAGATCGAAGCCAAGGAATTAACCGTGTTATCACATTCCGCTGAGCTGCCGTTTGATATGGGCAAGGAAACTCTGGATGTCGAATTACCTACTCTTCTCGACTATCGCTCCCTCACTCTTCGCCACCCGAAAGTTCAGGCGATCTTCAAAGTTCAGGCCGTTGTCATTGATGCCTTCAGGAAAGCCCTCATGGCCCGCGACTTCCTGGAATTCCAGGCGCCTTCGATCATCAATGCTGTCCCTGAAGGCGGGGCTGAAGTTTTCAAGGTTAAATACTTCGACCACGAAGCCTATTTGTCCCAAAGTCCTCAGCTTTACAAATCGCTTCTGGTCACCGCCTTCGAACGGGTCTTTAGCGTCAACCACATTTTCCGGGCCGAGCCATCAGTGACCACCCGCCACCTCACTGAAGCAACCAGTCTGGATGCCGAGTTTGGCTTTATCGAATCTTGGGAGGAAGTTCAGGAGATGGAGGAATACGTTGTCCGTTTCATTTTCGATGAAGTATCCAAACGCTGTGAAAAAGAATTGGCTCTCTTCAATGCCACCACCCCTCTGATGCCCGAAAAAATTCCTCTGATCAAACTGCGTGATGCCCAGGAAATCATTTTCAAACGAACCGGTCGTGATGTCAGGCAGGAGAAAGATCTTGCCCCAGAAGATGAGCGGGAGATTTGCGCATGGGCAAAAGAAGAAAAGAATTCCGACCTGGTCTTCGTTTCTCACTTCCTCACGAAGAAAAAACCCTTCTATGTCCACCCCGACCCCGCCGATCCGACCTATGCGTATAGTGTTGACCTACTTTGCCGCGGCGTCGAGTGGTCATCCGGCGGCCA
>CAYQLI010000121.1:0-2011 GCA_964418355.1 uncultured Pseudomonadales bacterium
CGCCTCTTTTAACGCCATCAAAAAGGTCAGCCCCGTCGCCACCCCATCATCCACGACGATCGCCGTCTTTCCGGTCACGTCCGGTCGGGGCCGTTCCCCCAAATAAACCGTTCTTCTTCGGATCGCCTCTTGTCTTTCCTTCTCCACAGCATCTGCCAACCACTTCGGATCCAATGACTTTTTCTCATCCGGATTACAAACCATGTGGTGATCCTCCGCGACGACGCAAACCGCATACTCCGGATTGGCCGGATGCCCTATCTTTCTGGTAATTACTAGATCAAGTGGTGCCTGGAGCGCCTTAGCGATCTCTGCCCCCAAAACCACCCCGCCCCGGGGGACGGCCATGACCACCGCCTCGTTCGCTTTATATTGAATTAACTTCTCCGCCAACAACCTTCCCGCCTCCTGGCGGTCTTTGAATCTCATAACTTAATCTTAGCAAACTACCGCCCCGGCTCCAAAAGATTGTCTGCCGCAACCCGTATATAGTCCTCCACCAGTTCACGATATCTCTTTTCTTTCCACATATTCACCGGACTAATTTCCAAAATTGTCTCCGATCTTGGATCGTCTCGATCTCTCCAGATAAAAAATGGTGCTGGCAACACCCACAAAAGCATCAACGCTGTCTCGGGTAACCGATCGCCAACAATTCTTCTAATTTCTTTGGGAATAACCGGCCTGAAACCCAACGCCAACTCCACCTTTGTCGTCATCACCTCCCGCAGTCTCTTCTGCCTCCCCAGTCTTTCTTCGACCAACCCGGCGTCTAATTCCAAACAAGGCGAAGGCGGTTTTTCACGCTTAGGTCTTCTTGATCTTTCTTTACCACCAATCAGCACCTAGACAGTCTATACCACCGCCCTGTATATAATCAACTCTCCAAGGAGAGGGTGTTGAATAAGCAAGAAGATGATCCTGCAGGCACCTCACCCTCCGGGTCGCAAAATAGGTATACTGGAAAAACAAGATGAGCCTGCCCAAAGAATCATTTCAGCATTTTGGCCGCCGCAAATTTTTAGAATATTGTCTTGAAGCCACCGAATCGATGCTTTTTCCAGACTTCCTGAAGACGCCTTTTGACGGGCGCCCGATCCTCCAAGTCGAGACTACCAAACCTTACGTCGCCGTTACCATTGACGACGGCATCTTTCCCAAAGAGGTTGAGCGTTTTCTGTCCACCGCCGCCGAATCCAAAACCAAGTGCACCGTCTTCCCCGTCGGTACCATCATGCGCAAAACCCCCAGCCTTTGGCGGGAAGTCGCCGCTACCGGCCACGAGATCGGCAATCATTCGCATTCCCATTTGAACGTCAATGAATTCTCAAAAGCCGCCATCCTGCAGGATTTTTCCCTTTTTGAAACCGAGGATTATCCCGAAGTCATCGGTTCCCCATTCCCCGTACCAGGACTCGCCCGCGTCCCGTATGCCCAAGGACCGATCAATGCCGATGTCCAGAAAGTGATCGCCTCCCTCGACGATCTTCATGTCCATTGGCGGGTGGATAGCTACTCCTGGAAAAAGGGCGGCCAAGATTCAAAAGAAAATCTCGCCTATGTGCTGGCCCGCATGGCCGAAATCAAACAAGGCGATATCATCATTCTCCATTTCAACCCCCTGGACATGACCGCCTTCCCCTATATTCTTGACCTTATCACCGCCAAAGGGTTTGAAAACGTTACCTTTAGCACTCTTTGGCGCCATCGAAAACAAATTATGAAAAAAAGGACCAGACCATGAAAGAACTGACGCGCCGCGATTTTCTGAAGCTAGCCGCCCTCTCCCCACTGGGACTGCTTCCTCCGGAAAGAGAACCCCATCCCCGGCGGACCCTGGGCCTCTATCTACCGTTTCGTTTTCTCGAGAGGGAGACGGTGATGCAAACCTTTCAGGAATTGGTCCTCACTGGCGGCGCCAATACTTTCGTCGTGGATATCAAGAACGAAGCCGGAGGAGTGAATGTCCCCGTTGATCACGCCTATTTTCCCCGAAAGACCTTTCAGCCTT
>CAYQLI010000122.1:0-1671 GCA_964418355.1 uncultured Pseudomonadales bacterium
GCCTCGTGATCAAGCGCGAGACGATCTCACGCCTGCTCGAGCGCTTCACCGGCAATCCACTGATCCCCGCCACGCAGGAGGCCCGAGAGGCGATCTACCGCAAGCCCGAGCGCGACATCCTCGAACTCATGTTCCGCCTCCAGGCCCGCGACCTTTACGCCGAGGTCAAGGTCACCGACCAGCCCGAGTCCATGCGGCTCTTCCGCGATGAGTGCGAATATGGTATGGGCTACGTCAACCTGCCGAGCATCGGGGCCGAGGTGCACCTGCCCTTCGGCGGCGTCAAGAAGAGCGGCAACGGGCATCCGTCGGCCGCGGGATTGATCGAAACGGTGACATCAAAATCCTGGTAACGGATGCGGGTACCTTCATCGGCGCCGGCGGGAATTTTGAGTGAGTATTGTTTGCCTTGATGAACAATATTTTTCGTGATGCCGTTGACAGCATCCATGAAATCAATTTTGAGTTGGTACTGGATTTTTCTCGCGGCTTGGCGGAAAGGCGAGGCGCCACCAAAGAAACTTTCAAAGATATCGAATGGATCGGAAAAACCGCCAAAAATATCCTCAAATCCCCCGGCACCTCCTTGGGTATAAGTGAAAGGACCGGCTCCCCCAAAAGGGTTCCAACCCGGACCCCCAGGTTGGCCGCCGGAGACACCAGCGTGACCGAATTGGTCGTACATTTTCCGTTTTTCAGGATTTCCCAGAACTTCGTAGGCGGCGTTGATCTCTTTGAATTTCTCCGTGGCGGTCGCTTCTTTGTTCCGATCAGGATGATATTGGAGGGCTAATTTCCGATAGGCCGACTTGATTTCAGCCTCGGTTGCCGATTTCGTTACCCCCAAAATTTCGTAATAATCTCTTTGCGTTGCCATAAGAGCCAATTTTATCAGACTTTAGGCACGAGTGCTAAATTACTTTACAAAGAAGTGGCCTATTTTTTCGATAGATTGGGACAAGGCCAGCTTTTTTTCCGAAAAGCCGGTTTTGACAAAGTTGGGTTCATAATGATTGCGGATCACAATCTGGCCCGTAGAAAGGGATTTTTCGTAAAGTTCGCGAAAATAATCGCTTCGTTTCCCTTCCGAAAGTATGGCTAAGACGCGTAAGACGTTTCGACAGGCGGCAATTTCGGAAAGGTGAATATCGAATGGATGATTGGCCTTGAGACCCTTGGATTTCATTATTTGGGTATAACGAGCAAGCCAATTTTCATAAACTTCATTGGTTTGTGCGGTCAGGTAAATGCGGGCATGCATTAACTCTTCGGTGATTAGCCAGATGATGGCCTCTCGGGGGTTTTTCATGACAGCGTAAATCGGAGGAGCCGATCGGGCGTGATCATAAACACCCAGAGATTGTAGTTTTTCGATATTGTTTGCTCGCTTCTTTTGGTTTTCTTTCAGACAGTGTCTGGCAAGTTCCAGGGAGCGGTTGATAACGACAAGACATTCCAAAAATGTGGGATCTGGTGGATCGAAGATTCCAACACAGCAGGCATGATTAAGATGAGTACTGCCATCTGAATACTGCACGATCAGGTGATCGCCAAAAACAACAGAGATCTTTTCGGCCTGGTGTGGTGGAATGCCAATGAGTGTGGTAATGATGCCGACCAAGCGCCTAAGATCATCCTGATCATAGCCCTTCCACTCCTGTTTGCCTTCCC
>CAYQLI010000122.1:1681-1975 GCA_964418355.1 uncultured Pseudomonadales bacterium
AGATGGTTCTACCGGCAAGAACCTCGGGAGTGCCTTTCTCTTTTTCAGTCATAAGCGGTGATCGAGTCCAACATCTCCTGATGACTAATCTTTCCCTCTTGATACTCGGCCATGAGACTGGCGGCAGCCATAGACTTTTCTACATAGTCCAGCAGGGAATCAAGCCGATCCTGGACCGGGCCAGCGACCTTGAGCCTTAGTTCATGAATTTTGGCGACGAGTACCTCGGCGTGGCCGTGATAAAGGGCAAAATTGAGGCCATTGTAGAAGGCGAAACCGGTGAGCTGACGGGCG
>CAYQLI010000123.1:0-1972 GCA_964418355.1 uncultured Pseudomonadales bacterium
TACCGCGCAATTTTACCTTGCCGATTTTGGTGACGCCTTCAACCAAAAAGGCAACTTCTTCTCCAAAAGAGGTCTTTATTTCTTCCAGAGTCACCGGCGTATCTTCGACTACATCATGAAGTAGAGCGGCTTCTAAAACCGACTGAGGTTGTTTCCAAAAAGCTAAGGTTGTGGCGACAGAAACCGGGTGGTCAATATATGGTTCGCCTGTTTGGCGAACCTGGCCAGCATGGGCAGTTTCGGCAAACCGATAGACATTGGCAAAACGTTCCTCATTGAGAGAAATCTTATTTTGGCGGATAGTGGCGACTAATTTTGATAGAGGCATCGCCTATATTGTACAGATTTTCTAAATGTTAAGATAAGTTGATGGAATACCGACGTAAATTATTGCCCGATGAAGTGGCCTTGTTCCCCACGGAACTGCTCCATATTTTTGACCTTTTTACAAAAGCCAATAAAGAGATTTTCCTGGTCGGCGGGGGGGTCCGGAATATTTTGTTGACCAAACGACCCATTAACTGTGACCTGACGACAAACGCGACGCCGGAAGAAATCCAGGAAATCACAAAAGAATATTCCCCGTATTACGAGAATGATTTCGGAACGGTGGGGATGAGAATAGGGCAGGAGGTGTATGAAATAACCACTTATAGATCAGAAAAAGGTTACTCTGACTTTCGTCATCCAGATCAAATCGTTTGGGGAAAAACACTCGAGGAGGACGTGACCCGACGCGAGTTCACCATTAGTGCGGTGGTAATGAATCGCCTGGAGTTAATTGATCTGGTGGGAGGAATTAAGGACTTTGAAGACGGCATTGTCAGAACGGTGGGAAACCCTGAGGACAGATTTGGTGAGGACGCCCTGCGAATGATGCGGGCGATCAGATTGGCGGCACAACTCTCATTTCGGATCGAAAAAGATACCCTGTCTGCAATTAGCAAGAAGGCGCCGCTTCTTTCCAAGATCAGTCACGAAAGAGTCCGCGATGAACTGCTGAAGATACTCGGAAGCAACTATCCTGCTGATGGGGTCAGGCTCTTGATCACGACCGGATTGATGGAATTCATCATTCCTGAAATCTTGGTGGCGAAAGGAGTTGACCAAACCGGGCACCATACTCTGGATGTCCTTGACCACATGCTCGAAAGTCTGGCCGCCTGTCCCTCCCGTGATCCGCTTGTCCGTCTCGCGACGCTCTTACATGATATTGGTAAGCCGCAGACAAAGCGCTATCACTGTGTCAATTGCGGTGCGTTGATCAAGACAATTGATCTCGCCGATGGGATGCTGACTTGCCCGAAGTGTCAGACCCAACAATCCCCCCACAGCAGTGCCACTTTCTATGGCCATGAAGTGATCGGGGCGAGAATGGCTGAGAAGATCGCCGATGACCTTCGGTTATCCGCAAAGGAAAAAGAAAGGTTGGTGACCCTGGTCCGCTGGCATATGTTTGCTTATCAGCCGGAAATGACCGATGCCTCGATCCGACGGTTTATCAGACGAGTCGGTAAGGAAAATATTAATGACATGATCATGCTCCGGATCGGCGACCGCAAAGGAGGCGGGAGCAAAACAACCAGTTGGCGACTGATGGAGTTTCAAAAAAGGATCGGCGAGCAATTGTATGAACCGATGGAAATCAATGACATGGTGATCAACGGCAAAGATGTGATGGAGACACTTGCGATAAAGCCGGGACCGAAAGTGGGTCAGATCCTAAAACAGTTATTTGAAGAGGTGATCGAAGATACTAGCCTGAATAATAAGGAGTATCTAATGAAGCGGGTGAGAGAACTGGCCTAGAAATGAAAAACCACCCGTCGGGTTTTGCCCTAGAGGTGGTTTTCTCTCGCCATTGGTTTACAGTATTTCGTCGGTGAGCCAGTTGATCAGGACCATGGCCCACAGATATGCGCCGTTCGCGACGTAAAAGATAACGCCGCCCAGAGCGATATAGAGCACGGCC
>CAYQLI010000124.1:0-1890 GCA_964418355.1 uncultured Pseudomonadales bacterium
GGCCCAGGCTCAAAACACCCATCTTTCTGATTATCAATTTCAGATGGATCAGTACCGGAAATATTACGCCGAATATCAGAATTTCAAATCAGATTATGATGCCCATCCCACTCTGGCCAATGAACAAAAAGCCATTGTCTCGGCCAAACAAGCCATCACCGCGCGCGAATTAGCCTGGGCGAATTTTATTTTGGTCCTTTCCGACAATATCAGAAACACCGGTGTAAATTACCCGCTCACAGAAAAGGTGGTGGGAGATTTGGCCGGTATTACCAAGTATCACTTTGACCAGGCAATTGCGGCGGGGGATATCGTGACCCGTGCTGACCTGACGGCATTCACCAAAAGCGAACTCAAAGTTATCGCCGGTCACAAGCTCATCCTGACTCAGGCGCAGGTCGGCGGGAAAATCGCCCAACTGATCAAATTACAGATAGATGCCAAAGCCGCCTACGATCTCATCGTGCCGAAGTTGGAAGGTGTCAAAGATGAAGTGGCTGTCCAAAACGGCCTGGATCTGATTCAGACTGGAAGCAGTCAGGTCAACGACCAGATCAGTGCTTTGGCCAAGAAAACCACTGACCTGAATATCGAACAATTCAGTCGGGACCAGTTCTATTCTGACAGCACTGAAATTCTCACTCAGGTAAGAAACAGTATCAGCCGCTTGGTGAACGTCATTATTGATTTGGATACCAACTATGTTCGTCACTAAAGTCAAAGCCTTCCTACTCAATCTTTACCCCGAACTAGCCCGTTTTCCACTCTTTGCCGAAATTGCGACCACTATTATTCCGGCCCTAACCCCGAGGGTCAAAAAAGTGATGCGCTATGGTCTGCCGATCGTCACTGTTTTGCTCGTCCTTGTCCTGGGGATAAAGATTGGCACTTTTCTACTGGGGCTGTTTCGGCCGGCAACCATTACTCCTACCCCCATCGAAGTAGTCACCCCTTTGCCGACCAGCACCTATCAATCGTCCTTCCTCCCGCTTCGTCGGGCCGTTTCTGATTTCAACCCGGCCCTCCCTGATCCTCTGCCCCCGGTTTTTGACGAAAAAATATCCCTCGAACCCATTACCGATTAACAAATAATTTGTGCTAGAATGTTTCTATGAAGAAAACAAAATCCTCTCCCAAATCATCAAAAAAAGTTGCTGTCGCAGCATTGTCCTATCCTGAGCCAAGGGATACTGCCGTCAATGTCAGTGTCGCCCCGAAGAAGTTTTTTGTAGTTTTGGCACTGATTGTTTTACTTGGTGGACTCCTGGTCCTCGGAGCCAAAAAATACAAGGGTCTGGTCGTTGCCGGAAAGGTAAATGGTCAAGTCATTACCCGCTGGCAGCTCGAGAAATCCCTGAACGAACGCTACGGCAAACAAACCCTCGATGATCTCACTGGTACCATCCTCGTGAAGCAACTAGCCAAGGAGAATGGAGTTGTTGTTTCCGATGAGGACGTTACCAAAGAAATCGCCGCTACCGAACAGCGTTTGGGAGGCAAAGAAGCCCTTCAGACCACCCTTGATCGGATGGGTTATACCTCCACCCGCTTCAATGAGGAAATGAGAACTCAGGTTTTGGTCCAAAAGCTGGCCGAGAAGGTCCTCAAAGTCGAAGTGACCGATGAAGAAGTGGCTAAATTCTTCTCTGAAAACAAGACTCTCTTCCCGGGCAAGAAGTTCGACGACGTCAAAGCAGACATCAAACAGAACTTGGTCCAGCAAAAGGTCCAACAGGAGTTCGCCACCTGGTTCGCTGAACAGAAGAAGCAGGCAAATATCGTCAGCTACATCTAGTCAGCTAGGTTAACAATTACTGCCCAATCATGCCCAAGAAAGCCGTCGCCAAGCCGTCAGTTCGGCCTGCTCGTTTCGTCCCGCTTCTGGCCATT
>CAYQLI010000125.1:0-1880 GCA_964418355.1 uncultured Pseudomonadales bacterium
CGGGTCAAACTCGAGGACGGCAGAGAAATCCTGGCTCATTTGGGCGGCAAGATGCGTCTCTACCACATCAAGGTGATGCCTGGCGACAATGTTCGTCTCCAGCTCTCTCCTTATGACAACAAGGGTAGGATCACTTTCCGTCTGAAATAAGTTTCTCCGTTTCCTCACCATCAGTCTAACTAAATATGAAAGTCCAAAGTTCAGTCCAACCACGCTGTAAAAATTGCAAGATTATCAAGCGTCACGGAGCGGTTTATATTATCTGCACCAACCCCCGTCACAAACAAAAACAAGGCTAAATATGGCAAGAATTGCAGGCATTGATCTACCAAACGAAAAAAGAATTGACGTCGCCCTTACCTATGTTTACGGCATCGGCAAACACGTCAGTCAGAATATTTTAAGTAAAGTCAGGATAGACCCCGCCATTCGTGTCAAAAATCTTACCGCCGAGCAGATCAACCTTCTCCAAAAAGAGATCGAAACCATGCCGGTCGAAGGTGAACTGAAGAAGATCGTCCGTGAAAATATCCAGACAATGAAACGCATCCAGTCCTATCGTGGCCTGCGTCACTCAATGAACCTTCCCGTACGCGGTCAACGAACCAGGACCAACGCCCGCACTCTGAAAGGCAAGCGTAAGACCGTCGGCGCCATGACCAAAGAGGCCCGCGAGAAATTAGAACCCACCGCTACCCCGGCCGCGAAATAAATGAACAATAAATAATATGGCAACCAAAAAAGAAAGCAAAATCACATTCAAGAACGGCAAGGGCAAGATGTACGTCAAAGCCACTTTCAACACGACTTATGTCACTTTCACTGACGAGAATGGCAACGTCGTTTGCTGGAGTTCCGCCGGTACTTCCGGTTTCAAAGGCGCCCGCCGCTCCACTCCTTTCGCCGCTACCACCATCATCGAGGAAGGTCTGAAGAAAGCCCGCGCCGCCAACCTCAACTCCCTTGACGTCTTCATCAAAGGCCCCGGACCCGGCCGCGACGCCGCCATGCGTGTTCTAAAAACTGCCGGTCTTGATATCAGTTTGATCGCTGACATTACCCCGATCCCTCACAACGGCTGCCGTCCGAAGAAACCACGTCGTGTTTAATAACAAATCAATAAACTAAATAGCTAACAAAAAATAATATGGCCAAATATACCGATGCAAAATGTCGTCTCTGCCGCCGCGAAGGCGTCAAGCTCTTTTTGAAGGGTGCCCGTTGCTATTCTCCGAAGTGTCCTATCGAAAAACGAGGTGGTCAGATCCCCGGCCAGCACGGCAAGAAACAAGGCCGCCCCCGACTCTCCGGATACGGTATCCAGCTTCGTGAAAAACAAAAGGCCAAACGTCTCTACGGTGTTCTCGAGACCCAGTTCCACCGTTACTATGAGGAGTCCATCAAATCACCCGAAAACACCGGCGAGGTTCTGATGCAGCTTCTCGAGACCCGTCTCGATAACCTCGTCTACCGCCTCGGACTTACCGGCAGTCGCTCCCTCGCTCGTCAGCTGGTTACCCACGGTAACGTACTGGTAAACGGTAAAAAGATAGACGTCCCAAGCTACAGCGTCAAACCAGGACAGGTCATTTCTGTCTCTCCCCGCGGCGCCAAGATCAACTTTGTCATCGAAGCCCTGAAGGTCGAAAACAACGTCCTTCCCGGTTGGCTTTCTCGTAAAGATATCATCGGCAAACTCGAACGCTTCCCTAGCCGCGACGAGATCCCGACCGACGTCAAAGAGAATCTGATTATCGAGTTCTACTCACGTTAAAGATTTTATTAATTAAAAATTTACAAAAAAAATGATCAAACCTAACTTCAAGCTCACCGTTAAACCCCTTCAGGCTCACAGCGCTGAAATTGTCATCGAGCCGTTA
>CAYQLI010000126.1:0-1862 GCA_964418355.1 uncultured Pseudomonadales bacterium
GTGACAACGAGGAGATCGGTGAAGATCTTTTTCTTTTTGTCTTCGCTGATAGTCTTTGGGTCGAAGCTTTTCATGGCAACGACATAATCGTCTGATGCTACCAGAATCCCACGGACACCCATTGTGTCGCGGCCGGTGGGACGGACATCCCCCTCCGGGAAGCGAATTGATTTCCCTTGCTTGGTGACGAGCAAGATGTGATCGATGCCGACGGTGCGGTTCACCCAGACCAACTGATCGCCTGATTCCAGTTTTAGGGCGATGAGGCCGTTGTTTCTGATGTTTTGATAGTCCCCTATTTTGGTCCGTTTGACGGTCCCCTTCTTGGTAGTAAAGAAAAGGAAAGTTTTGCTGGCAAAAACTTCCTTACTGACCGGCAAAAGCGATTGGATTGTCTCGTCGGTATCGATGTTGATCAGGTTAATGATCGCCTGACCCTTGCTGATCCGGCTGCCCTCCGGCAGTTCCCAGGTTTTCAACGAGAAGACCTTACCTTTGCTGGTGAAGACCAAAAGTGAATCGTGGGTATTGGCCGCAGTGAGTAAACTAACCTCATCGGTGTCCTTGACGGTCATGCCGGCAACGCCCTTCCCTCCCCTTCTTTGGCTCTTGAAAGTATCAATAGGCATCCGTTTGATATAGCCGGTTTTGGTGAGAGTGATGATCGTCTCTTCGTTGGCGATAAGATCTTCTTCGGAGAACTCGCCGACGGCATTTTTGTAAACCTTAGTTTTTCTGGCATCACCATAGGTTTCGGAAAGTCCTTTGAGCTCGTCTTTAATTATTTGAAGTACTTTCTTGGGTTCTTTCAAGACTGCGATAAGGAACTTGACACGTTTCATTAGTTCATCGTATTCGCTTTGTAGCTTCTCGCGTTCAAGGTGGGCCAGTTTTTTCAGCTGCATTTCGAGGATGGCCAAAGATTGGAGTTCGGAGAAACCGAACTTGCTCATCAAATTCATTTTGGCGGCGTCGGTACTTTCACTCTTTTTGATCGTCTCGATGACCTCATCAATGACATCCAGAGCTTTGAGCAGACCCTCGAGGATGTGGGCGCGGGCTTTGGCGTCTTTTAGTTCGAACTGGCTTCTCCTGACGACGACATGCTGGCGATGCATGACGTATTCAACCAGAATAACCTTGAGGTTAAGCAGATGTGGAGTGCCATCGGAGGTGAGGGCGACCATATTTGCCGGGAAGCTGCTTTGGAGCTCGGTATGTTTGTAAAGATTATTGAGGACGCTCTTGGGCTTGGCGTCGCGCTTGAGCTCGACGGCGACGGTCATACCCTTTCGGTCGGATTCGTCGCGAAGGTCAGAGATACCGTCAAGCTTCTTCTTCTTGACCAGGTCGGCAATGTGGGTAATAAGTTTGGCTTTGTTGACCTGGTAAGGCAGTTGGGTAATGACGATCTGGAAACGGCCGCTTTTTTTCTCAACAATTTCGGCCACTCCCCGATTGACGATATTCGCTTTGCCGGTATGATAAAGCTTCTTGATCTCGTTTTGATCAAAGATCTGACCGGCCGTGGGGAAATCCGGGCCCTTGATGTGTTCTACCAATTCGTCAATTTCGATGTTGGCGTCGAGTTTGCCGACCAATTTCCCGCTCTCGGTGGTTTCCAGATCCTCGTCTTTTACTACTTCAATGCCGGTAATAGTACTTTTATCAATTAAAGCGGCGATGGCGGCAACGACCTCATTCAGATTGTGGGGTGGGATCTTTGTCGCCATACCGACGGCGATACCGTCAGAACCCATGAGAAGAAGATTGGGTAATTTTGCCGGCAAAACGGAGGGTTCTTTTTGGGAGCCGTCAAAATTGTCAATAAAATCAACGGTGTTTTTATCAATATCTTCGAG
>CAYQLI010000127.1:0-1852 GCA_964418355.1 uncultured Pseudomonadales bacterium
TCTCTATTATTTTCCCTACGACTTTGACCACGACAGTTTTGTGGACAATAATGAACATTACGACTATCTGATCACCAAGGGGACTCCCGCCGAAGAGATCAATGGAGATTTGATCCATACCAACCCGATCGGAATTCAAATATTTAAACTATGAAATACCGCCATTTATTTATTTTCCTTTTCCTTTTTCTTTGGATCTTTCTGGGATTTTATCTGGCCCGGGTCGAGTCGCCGACTTTTGACGAACCGGTCCACTTCAGAGCAGGGGCGCTGTATGAAAAAGGGGACTATGACTTTGATCCGATAGAGCCGCCACTGGTCCGTCGCGTCGTCTATTCCCTCGGCCGGCGGATCGAGACAATGACAGGCCCTTCTCTTACCCTCTTTCCTTACCGGGCTGTCGTCATCATCACGACCGGGGTCGCCCTCTGTTTTCTGCTTTGGCCGCTCTTTTCCCGCTCCCTATTTGCCGGCCTCTTGGCGAGCGTCCTCTTCGTTTACGAACCCAACCTGCTTACCCATAGCCACTACTTTACGACAGATGCCTTGTCCGCCATCGTTTCCGTGATTGCGGCTCTGCTCATCCTTTCTGACTCCTGGAAAACAAAAAAACAATTCATCGCCCTGTTGATCATCGTTGCTCTGGCCGCGTCCATCAAAGTCGCCTCCTTGGCGCTCATCCTGCCTCTTCTGTTGATCAAACTGCCCCGCCTAGGCCCTCGCCGCGCGATCCAACTAACGATCTTTACCGTGATCTTTATCTGGGCCACCTATGGTTTCCATTCTGAAATAATTTTCAATCGCTATCCGGTCAGTGTTCCCCTTGGCGGTTATCTGCGGGCACTGAAAGAGAACCTTCTGTTTGCGAAGCGGGGACAGCCGATCTATTTTGCCGGAAAACTTTATCGTGAGGCACCTTTCATCAAAACCTTCGCCGTTCTCTTTCTGAAAAGCACTCTGCCGGTCCTACTCTTCGCTCTCTGGTCTATCTTTAAAGCCAAACGTAACGGGAAATACCTGCTCATCCTTCTGCTCGTTATTCTGATCAGCCTCGCCAAACCGCTAAACTTCGGTATGCGTCATCTATTAGCCGGTGAAATCGTTCTGGTACTGATCGCCTCTCAGGTGAATCCGAAGTCCATGATGAATTGGATGGTCTTTTCTCTTCTGATCGTCTGGCACATTACCTCCTTCAAAAATATTCTGCCCCAAACAATCACCTATACCAATGAACTGGCCATCAAGGCCGACGCCATTTTCACCGACTCCGATTATGACTGGGGCCAAGGTCTGCTCTGGCTCCGCCAGGAGATCGAACGAAAAGGAATTGGCGACTACCAACTGGCCTATTTTGGTAATGTAGACCCTCTGCCTTTTCTGGGGAGATACACCCGGATCAAGGATGAGAATCCGGCCGCAACGCTACCGGTTTCCCAAACCAACTTTCTTAAGCCCACCATCATTAGCGTTACTTGTTATTATTCCTGCGGTTACTCGGTAGATCCAGTCTTCGCTTATCGAGAAAAGCAGCTGATCGCCCAGTCTTTTTATTACTTCCCATGACCCACCTCCTTCTCCTGCTGACCATTCTCACCTGGCCCTTCGGCCAGCTACTGCAACTGACTCCAATTGGCTCTAGCCTTCGATTCCAGCTCCTGGACTTCCTCGCGGTGGCCCTCACCCTCTCACTTTTGGTCTCATCTTCGGCGCGGGCGAAGATAAAGACCGACCCTCTCTTTCAGCCTTTCGTTTTTTTTGTTCTCGCCTGTGCCGCCTCCCTGGTTGTTGCCTTTTTCTTTGGCGGCCGCGAAAACCTAAGCTTCGCGCTTCTCTTCTTCCTTCGCTTTGTCAG
>CAYQLI010000128.1:0-1815 GCA_964418355.1 uncultured Pseudomonadales bacterium
TCAGAAGGAAAGTCTTTGTTGTTCCTCTTTTTATTCAGCCGTCTTACACTTAAAACCGGGTGTTCTGGGGTAAGGGAAACGGTGCCAAAACACTTTGAAGTTATTTCATAAACATCTCCGTTATGTTTGTGTTTTAGGGTCTCGGTAACCTTTTGGAATTCCCCGGAATGTGTCATGACTTCGTCGCCAATCTCAATCACGTTGATGGCCAGCAGACCCTTCTTTGTGTGAATGAGTTCGTCGGGTAATAAGCAACCGGGACACCAGGTGGGAAAGGCTTTTGTGTCTAGATTAACCATGTTTGATTTGATCAACTAATTTATCTGGGTCTAGGGGACGACCGGAATCTTCACCCAATTGAAGATGAACACTGATGCCGGTTTCTTGCCGGAGCAGGCGGGCGAGCTGATGGGTTTCGTTGTTTTCGATGGTAATGAGTTGCTTATAGGCAGAGAGGAGTTTGTCCAGACCTTCGGGCAAAGGCCAGAGATAATTGAAATGAATATGGACCAATTTCAGGTTATTCGCGACATCCTTGGCAATGTATTTCTGTGAACCCCAGGAAAGGAGCGCCCTCTCCTCTTCTCCCACTACCTCCGGCAGGGGAATGTTTTTTTTGATCTCTGCCAAACGGTGCAAGCGACGCTGATTGTTTCCCAGTCTGGTCTCGGCGGACTCGTCAACGAGACCGGTGGCTTCGTGCTCATCGGAGTTGGCGACGTATTCGCCGCCGGGCATACCAGGCAGTGTTCGCCCATGGATCCCATCGGGGGTGAATTGATAACGGGAAAACATTTCATCAGCCTTTGGACTGGCTGTGGTTGCCGAAAGCGGAACTGGTTCGAGGGATGGCAAGTTAGGGACACAATAATTGTTTTCCGCCAGATATTTATCGGAAAGAATGATCACGGGACAATGATAGGTCTGGGAGAGATGAAAAGCTCGATGAGCCAGATGGTAGCACTCGACCGGATCAGCCGGGGCGAGGACGATTTTGGGAAACTCACCATGGCCGGCATTGATGGCGAAAAGTAGATCCGATTGAGAAGTCCAGGTGGGTAGCCCTGTGGCGGGGGCTGGCCGCATCGCGAGGTAAACTACGATCGGGGCTTCGACCATAGCCGCGAGAGAAATGCCTTCTTCCATCAGAGCAAATCCCCCACCCGATGTCCCAGTCATCGCTTTGGCCCCGGCAAAACTGGCTCCGGTAATGAGATTGATAGCACAAAGCTCGTCCTCGGTTTGGCGAACGAGATAATTGAATTCAGTTTGATGGGCTGCCATAAAGTGGAGCAGGGGGGAACTCGGGGTCATGGGGTAGCCGGCATAAAGATTTACACCGGCGGCGATGGCGCCGAGACCAGTCCCCTGACTGCCATTCAAGATCAGCTGATGGTCTTTGTTGTTTTGTTTGGGGAGCGTCAGGTCGAGAAAATATTGTTTGGAAAGTTCCACGGCCTTATCGAAAGCCATTTTGTTTTGGTCGAGCAATGTTTGGGATTTGTCCCCTAGTTCGTCGTGGAGTAGTCCCCAGACCAGGTCAGAATTAAGTTTCAGTTGATGGGTAGCGAAGCCGATCATGGCGGTGTTTAATGTTAGGGGGTTGCCGGCATTTTTGGCAACCTCGAGTATGGCGGGTTGATAGAACTTCTTGTGTTCATGATCTGCTTTCAGGGTAACATCGGCGACCACACGGGTATCTTCCCTGATATTTTTGTGTTCGTTATCGAGGGCGATCTGGGTCAGGGCAAGCAGAAGATCTACCTTGGGAGAGTTATTTGGAAAAGGAGTCTCGCTAATCGTGATGAGATAGGT
>CAYQLI010000129.1:0-1748 GCA_964418355.1 uncultured Pseudomonadales bacterium
CTTGAATGCGGAAAGAAGGTGGGCGGCAAACACAATATTTACGAAAGCGCTCGCGGCGAGCAATAGTACCGATCTGGACGACTTGATGGCCGGTTTTTTCAAGAGTAACCGGTCACTTTTGCGGATCGTAGCTGTGAACAATAAAGGCAAGATTCTCTCGGCTTATCCATTGACAACTGGCTTGGTTGGTCGGGATATTGGTGCGTCCGATTACTATAGCAAAGCTGTTTCCGAGCAGATTGACGTAATCTCTGACGTGACCGACTCAAGAACGGTGGATCTCTCCGGGAGAACAGTAGCCCTGTCGATACCGGTGGTTCAAAACAGAATTTCTGCCGGTGCCCTGATCGGTTTCCTTGACCTGTCAACTTTGTCTGATTCTTTGGGTGAGATCGCCACACCGGTCAGTGACGAGTATTTTGTGATCCTGGACCGTTCGGGTAACTGGGTCGTCGGTCCGGAAGGACAAAGCGAGGAGAGAAAAGGTGACCCACTAGTTACTACTTCGATACAGACAGGCATATTGCGACAGGGGTACAACCAGAGGGGAGTGCTGACCTTGGCAGTTTCTCAAAAACTAGCTATTGCCGATTGGCAGTTAGTCCTCGCCCAGCCTTTGTTTACGGCGCTTGCGGTGAACCAGACAGCCTATGTGGTAGTGCTTGCGGTCACCAGTTTGTCGGTTTTGATCGTCGGACTAACAGTGTTATTGGAAAGACGGGCAGTGAAAAAAGGAACAGTATGAAGCAGTTTCGAACTCAAGGGACGGTCTCCATCTTTGCTCTGATACTGGTACTCATCAGTGCGAGTTTGGTGACTGGCATGGTTGCCAGTTTCGGACTGCTCAAGGCGCCTGCAGGTAAGGAGATCGTTTCGACCCCGATCATTGAGGTCAATCAGTTGGTTTTGGAGAAGGGCAACTATGCCGGGCCATATCTACTGACTGTGCTTCGTAATGATGGGTCGTTCTCTTATGCCTCGATCGAGAGCGGTCAGATCGTAGATGACAGTTTTGTGGGGCAAATCCAACTGAAGTATCTGAACGGCGATTTTGGTTTGGTCAATGAAGAAAACGGGGAAATAAACCTGTTTATCACGAAGAATGGTTCGAAAGAGACGGTTTCGATAAATAACCGGGCGGTGGTGGGCCTGACGCTTGCGAATGGCTCGATCCTGCCCGTCAAGGTGCTCAACGGAAGGATCAGCCGGGGAAAGCTGATCGGGGATTTCCGCCTGCAGATATTGAAGGAGAAGAAAGAAGTCACCGGAAATTTTGATACCCGAGGCCAACTGTCAGACTTAAAAGTGATCCCCTCGCTTCACGACGTGAATGCGGCCGCGCTACTGATCAGCCGGGAGATCCTGAAGCTTTATCTATCCGAACATAACCAGCCGGAGGGACAGGTGCTGGGTCTCACGACAATCGCACAAGCCGATTTGGGATCGGCATTTCGCTCGACCACGCTCGCTCAAGCTGAGTCGGTCACAAGTTTGCCTGCTCCGTCAGTGGCGGGAGAGTCTTTGGTAACAGTGAGTCGGGATACGGCGGTGGGTTCGATCACGGTTTCGGCCCAGGGAGGGGTTGGGCCGGCGGGTCCTGCGGGATCTTCCGGACCGGGTGGCCCTCCGGGGGCGACCGGACCAGCGGGGGCGACAGGGCCGTCTGGCCCTTCCGGCATTCAAGGGGCGGCGGGAAATAATGGTTCCGCAGGATCTGCGGGTGCGACCGGGGCGACAGGTGCGACCGG
>CAYQLI010000130.1:0-1706 GCA_964418355.1 uncultured Pseudomonadales bacterium
GACACGTTTCTCGCGGAGGACCGCAGCGACGTTCTCAGGCAGGTCTTGATATAGTTCTTTCCAATTTGTTCTGGTTGCCATAGGAGTTATTTGACTTCGACACCCATAGAGCGAGCAGTGCCGATGACCATATTGATTGCTGATTGGAGATTGGTCGTATTCATGTCACCCATCTTTTTCTTGGCGATCTCCTCGATTTGGGCCATCGAGATCTTGCCGACCTTAACTTTGTGGGGTTCTTTCGAGCCGAGTTTGAGGTTGATGGTCTGTTTGATCAGGTCAGAGACGGGAGGAGTCTTCAAAATGAAGGTGAAGGTGCGGTCCTCATAGATGGTGACGAGGGCGGGGATGACCTGACCGCGCATCTCCTGGGTCTTTTCGTTGTATTGTTTGACAAACTCCATGATGTTGACACCATGTTGTCCGAGCGCAGGACCGGTAGGAGGAGCCGGATTGGCAGCAGCTGCCTGGAGGTTCAGTTTGAGGATCGCTTTGATTTTTTTGGCGGCCATGTATGTATTACTAGTTTATAGTTTGATCCAGAAAGCGAAAAGGGAAATAAAGGTTTCTTTTCGCAACTTCGCCTATTGTGAAATAGGCTCGGATCGCTGCCTCTCCGCCAGCTGGCGGATGACTCCGAGGTTTGGAGTAACTAGGGGAATTTTAACCCAAGAGGGGGAAAAAGTCCAGATAAAGGAGAAAAAGGGTGAAGTCCCGGGTCGCCAGAGGCGACCCGAGGACTTGTTGTTACCGCACCCGCGTCACGACCTTAGGGGGAGAAGTCGAAATTGCTTCTCTCGCCGGTGAAAATGTTGAGGTCGTATTCGACCGTCTTTGTCTCGGCGTCGAATAACGTTGGGTCCAGACCGATCTCCTGCAGGATCTGGGCCGCGTCCGGGTAGGACGATCCGGGCTCCTGTCGGACAGAGACCCCACCGTTGGTGAACGCGAAGAAGTTGGTGGATACGGGGGTGTAGTCAGTGGCGTTCACGCGCTGATTGATGCTGACGCGGACCGTGCCCATGGCTATCACATCTCCGGTCGAGCACTGTATATAGAACGTGACCTTGTTCTGGGGGTTTCTGAGCGCGAGAGGTTCCGGGACGGGTAGTTCCCCCGAACTGTTACAGGGGCCAAGATTGTACTGCATAGCTACAGCATTGGCATCGCTGGCGACCTCGTCCACCGAAAGGGGGATGGGGGCGGGGGGCGGGGCGGCTTCCGTCGCCGCCGGGGCGGGTTCGGGGCTGGTGGCCTGCGGCGCGGGGGCGCAGGCGGTGAGGATGATCGCCAGGGCGATCATCGCGGGAACAAGTTTTCGAAACATAGTTTTCTCCTGTGAAGGTGCGGATCCGGTTTTGACCGGACCCGCAAAGGGGTTGGTCGAATCAGATTAAACGGGATTATATACAATTATGCCCTATAATGCTACAATCCCGTCCATGACGACTCGAGAAACGATAGCTTGGACCCAGCCGGCATACAAGCGCCTATTAGAAACGAGAGGCCTTGGTCTGTGGAAAAAGGATTCCGGAGGTAACTTGGGTGGTATTGTGATCTATTCAAAGGTGGTGGGCTGTCTGCTAAAAGATAAACGAAGTCTCTCCGATGGTGGTGAGACCCCCTTTGTGGCCCAATTGCCGGGAGTTGAAGGGATGCAGGACTGGGTCTTGGTTATCCGCTATGTAAACGGCGAGGTCATTTTG
>CAYQLI010000131.1:0-1703 GCA_964418355.1 uncultured Pseudomonadales bacterium
AGATTGTGATCGGCGAGTCAACTTTCTGGCAGACATTTCCGAACCTTTATTTTTCTGCACCAAAATCTGTTGAAGACTATGGAAACTTTATCAGGCAATACAAGCCCTCGTATGTTGTTCTGCCAGACAGATATTTTGTTAAGTATCCTATTGAAATTGAGAAATTACTTTCTCCAGTTGAAGAAATAAAATACCCCGACCAAACCACTGCTTTCCAGATCTTCATCCCAAAGGTAGACAACAAAACAACCGCCCGCTAAACTGTAGCCCAATGACCAAAAAGAAAAAGACAGCTTTCATCACCGGAGTTACCGGCCAAGATGGTTCCTACCTGGCTGAACTACTTCTGGATAAGGGTTACCACGTCTTTGGCCTTCTCCGCCGAAAAAGTAAACAGGACTTCGGCAACGTTGGTCATATTCGTAACCAAATAAACTTTGTTTTTGGTGACCTGGCTGATCCAGCTTGTCTTTCGATGTACTTAGCAAAGATAAAACCTGATGAGATCTACAACCTTGGCGCCCAATCACATGTCCATGAAAGTTGGTCGCAGCCCCTGGCGACAGCCGACCAAACGGGACTAGGTGCGCTTAGGATTTTTGAGGCCGTCAGAAACATCTGCCCGAAAACCAGGGTTTACCAAGCGAGTACCAGCGAACTTTTTGGTGAGACAAAGATTTCTCCCCAGAATGAAGAAACGCCAATCACACCGGCAAACCCATATGCCGCCGCCAAAGCGTTGGCTCATTTTGATGCCATAATTTATCGAAAGTCTTTTAATCTCTTCATCTCAACCGGCATCCTATTCAACCACGAGAGCCCGCGTCGCAGCCCAGATTTCGTTACCAGAAAAGTCAGTTTAGCGGTCGCTTCGATCAAACTGGGCCTAAAGAGCCACCGGATACCCCTCGGCCAGAGTGGGGAATCGGTTATTAATTCAGATGGCAAACTCGAGCTTGGGGGGCTGGATTCCGTCCGCGACTGGGGTTTTGCCGGTGATTATGTTGAGGCCATGTGGAAGATCCTGCAGTGTAAAAAGCCCGATGATTTTGTCATCGCCACAGGCAAGGGACATACGGTGAGGGATTTGTGTCAAACCGCCTTTGATTACGTCGGCCTGAATTGGAAAGATTATGTGGTAGTCAACCAGAAATGGGTTCGCCCCACCGAAACCGGGCCATTGATCGGTGATGCTTCTAAAGCAAGAAAGGCACTAGGTTGGAAACCAAAAACTTCTTTCAAAGAGCTTATTGAGATGATGGTAGAGTCCGATCTCTCACATTTACGCTAGAATAGTTCTGTGGACAAGATAAAGAGAATATTTCATTCCCAGACTACTCGCGATACCCTGATCAGTTTCACTGGACTGGGAACGATTGCCATCGTCGGGATGATCTTCACCGTGATCACCGCCCGCGCCCTCGGCCCCACTCTTTTTGGACTGTTTTCCGCCCTGAATGCTTTAGTGGGACTCCTCTCCAGCGTCGGCGATCTTGGTATATCCTCTGCCTTGGTCAACTTCATCCCTAAACTAGCTGACAGAAGAAATGTTCTCATCTCCACCGCCTTTTGGTTCCAGATCACTGTCTCTGTTGTTCTTGCCTTAGTCCTGGTAGCCGCCGGAATCAGTCAGGGTTTGATTATTCCGGGTGCCAAGACGGCCCATTTCGTTATCATTGGCATACTGACCGGCCTTTACGTCC
>CAYQLI010000132.1:0-1688 GCA_964418355.1 uncultured Pseudomonadales bacterium
CCGGCTCTTGTCCGGAAGCCACGAACAAAATGACCAAGATGAGGCATAGGATCAAGCCGGCATAAACAAATTCTTTTCGCTTTGCGACCGAAAAAGTCATGTTCTTAATTTTACACTGATTGGGTGTAAAATACGCCTAATGAAAAAGAGACGGCGAGGCAAAAAAGGAGTTGAGATAGAAAGTGGCGAAGGAGATTCTAATTTGGATGATTATGAGGCGAGTGTCAGGCAATTGGCCGCTGATCTGGGAGCAGAAGATCCAAATTACGTTGGGGTGCGTCAGGGTGGGCCAGGGACGTACGACGAAAAGCAACAGCAGGTCCGCCGGGAAAGGGCGGCGCTGATGGCGCAGAATAATACTCCCGAAACCGAGGCGCTCAATGAAGAAAGTACCAAAGCGGTGATGGAGGTTTTGAGTCGAAAAGACCTGTTTCCCTGGATCGAGTCGGTCGAGATCGAAGAAGACCGTTTGGGGGACGATGATTGGGTCAGAAAGACAGATGCCTATGTGAATCTTGACCCCGCGCTTTGTGGTTTGGGTTTACTTGATCAGTACAGGCTTCAGATCAAATCCGGCTGGGCCGACCTAACTGGATTGGGAAATAAAAACATCAAAAAATTACTTTCTCTGACCAGCAAGGAGTGGCGGGATTTGGGGCTGATACTGTTGTTTGGTCAGGCCACTACCGAGGCGATCGCAGCCAGCTTTTGCGATCAGATAATAAATTACATGGAGATGGCGGGAATGGGGAATGCGAGGCAAGAATTCACTAGAAACCAGACTCCCGAACTGCAAAAGATGATGGAACATTATGAAGCCCAGGACATTGCCGGTCGTGATTGGGCGGTCCTTCTCTCCTGGATCAGTGGCAGACCAAAGCGGGGCGAGGGAGGGGGGAGGGTTACTTTCTATTAGTCTGGCCGAATGCGATTCGGAACTCAGCATTGCTGTGCTTCGGTTGGTAGGTGGCGGCGAGCTGCCCGCAGGCGGCCTTGATGTCTGTGCCAAAGTCTTGCCTTAAGGTGTGGTGGATTTTATTTTGAGTCAAAATTGATTGGAATTTTTCGACTGTTGCACCAGAAGGTTTTTGGTAAGCTGTGAGGGTGTCGCCACTGTTATAGCGGATCAGGTTGACATGGAGGAGGCGTTGTCTGTCCGGGGTGGCCATGACCAATTCGGCGAGAGCCTGGGCATGCCGGTCGCTGTCGTTGACTCCTGAGAGGAGGATATAGGCGAGGAAGACTTTGTGGTTATTCACTTTAAGGTGCGCGTCAATGGTGGTCATGACCTTCTCGATCGGGTAGGCATTGGTGACGGGCATGAGTTTGGCTCGTTCGTCATTGAAGGGGTTATGGAGGGAAAAGGCGAGATTGACGTTTCCGTAATCGCGGGTAAGTCTTTCTATTCCGGGAATGATGCCAACGGTGGAGAGGGAGAGGCGGCGTGGACTCATGGCCAAGCCGTCTTTGGCGACCATCAGGTCAATGGCCTGGAAAGTATTGTCCGGGTTAGATAATGGTTCGCCCATACCCATGAAGATGATCGAGTCAACGGGCATGTCATTCTTGATAAAGTAGAGAACTTGATCGAGGATTTCGTCGGCAGTCAGATTTTTTTTGAAGCCGATCGCCCCCGTGGCGCAAAAGAGACAGCCGAGGGCGCAGCCGGATTGAGTTGAGATGCAGAG
>CAYQLI010000133.1:0-1653 GCA_964418355.1 uncultured Pseudomonadales bacterium
CCCCCGTCATCTTTCTTTAATGGTATTAGCCATGTCCCAAGCCAGAGTATTTTTTCCCCGAAAGGATATTTGGTCTCCCGATAAAGCGGTTCCCCTGTCTCGAAGACTTTCTTCAGGCTGATATCCTGAGTTTCCGCCGTTTTCCCGAAAAAGTCGGCTCTTTTCTTGCCGATCATTTGTTCCGGTTTTATACCAAACTGCGCCGCCGCGAACGAGTTGGCATAAGTGATCGTCCCGGTGTGGTCTGTGACGAAGATCATGTCATGGGATGCTTCCGCCAGGATCCGATAACTCTCTTCACTTTTTTTGAGTTTTTCTGCCCCCGCAAACCGTTCGGTCATATCATGGATCACTACCTGAAACGCTTTCTTCCCGCCAACAACTATCGGTGCGGCCGCCGTCTCAACGTCAATAATTGAACCGTCAAGGCGGATGAATTTCTCGGGCACCAATGGAGCCGGGATCCCTTTCGCCATCTTGGCAATCCTCTCCTTGATCATCTCTTGATAGTCGGAGTGCACAAAGCTCATCACCGGTTTACCCACCAAATCTTTTTCACTTGTTCCCCTCATTCCCTTTACCGCCGCCGGATTCGCCGAAAGGATCTTACCTTCAGCATGGAGCACGATCGCGTCCGGCGAAGTTTCAAAAAGAGTCCGATACTGAGATTCGCTCTCCTTGAGAGCCTCTTCCAATCTTTTTCGTTTAGTAATATCTTCAATCACAGCGAAATTGAAAATCTCGTCGGACCCGGGTAAGTTTACCGAATAAGAACTGGTCACCTCTCCCCAAACCGTCTCTCCGGTCTTGGTTAGGTACCTTTTTTCCATGCGAAAACCGGAAATCGCCCCCGCAAACTGCTTGGCAAGTTTTTCCGAACTCTTGGTCAGATCATCTGGGTGGGTAATCTCCAAAATCGTTTTTGTGAGCAGCTCATCTTTGGTATAGCCCAGAAACTTACAGAATGCGTCGTTTACTTTGATAAAACGATAAGTCTTATCAGTGATCGCCATACCTACCCCCGCCTCATCGAAAAACTTCCTATACCAAATCAAACTTGGGTCGCCTGTATTGTTAGGTTCCACACAATAACTATATCATTTTCGTATAGGCTTCAATGCTAGAATATGGCTATGAAACCAACCAATTTCATCTATTTCGGCTCCCCCGATTTTTCCGCCCGGATTCTAGAGTCAATCATTGGAAACCACACCTCTGGGATAAATGTAGTCGGCGTGGTTACCCAGCCAGATAAGGCAGTCGGCCGGAAGCAGGAACTTACCCCGTCTCCCGTGGCCGCAATTGCTTCCCAACATGACCTCCCCGTCTTCAAGCCAGAGAAGTTAGATGGTGCCAACCTCTCCCACCTTAAGCTCCTCAGACCGGATCTTTTCCTGGTCGTCAGCTACGGCAAGATCATTCCAAGCGAATGGCTCGCGACCCCCTCCGTTGGCACCTTCAATCTCCATTTCTCCCTTCTCCCCCAGTATCGGGGCGCCCTTTGTATCAGCGAAGCGATCAAAGACCAGGCGGCCGAAACCGGTGTCACTTTGATGGTCATGGATGAGCAACTGGACCATGGACCAATTATTTATCAAACGAAAATTGATATTGATATAGACGACAATAATGGTACTCTGACGAACAAACTTA
>CAYQLI010000134.1:0-1651 GCA_964418355.1 uncultured Pseudomonadales bacterium
AAAGGAGCGCATTTGGCCAGGCGACAATCGCCCGGTCAATATCCGGATTGCCAGTGTCAAATTTCCAGGAGTGGAGACAAACAGTTTGCTCTGAATCGAGAAAAAAGGCTAGGGCGATCAGAATCGGATAAGGAAGGACTTGTTCAACCGGGCTGTTATCAGGTAATTCATAGAAGGATGGAAGGTGACCCTCCCACTTGTTATGGGAAACGGCGTCATAGGTGGAACGAAAAATGGTGTAACCGGCTTCGATCCCCTCGTCACTGTTGGGTGATGGTAGGGCGGTGGCGCGAGCGGCCAGAGCAAACTTGATCCGTGCCGTGGAAAGAAGACTATAGATCTCTGCCCGGTTTTCGGGGCCTTTGATGGAAAACCCTTTAGATTCCAGATATAGACTCATGAGCGGAATATAGCAGTCTTAATTCCTTTCGGCAAGGATGGCCATGAAAAGAGGAAATTCAGAGCGACCCCGGTTTTCCATCTTTGCGGCGGTGCCTTCACTTTCTTTATCTGATACCCATTCTTCGAGGTCGGTGATGACGAAACCGGCCTCCTTTAGATATTTGACGTAATCCTGAAGCGGATGGTGGAAACTCCAGGTGATTGGGCCCGCTTCTCCCTGACCGGGTCTGGCATTGATGGGAATCTTCAGAGGTGAAAAATAACGGTTGGTCCGACGGTACTGGAGTTTGTTTTGCGGATCAATCCCCCAGCTGGTTTGACGGGGGATGCGGAACATAGGGTGATTGAGCACCAACAAGAGGCGGCCGTTTTTGGTGAGATGCCTACTAATGTTTTTGATGGCCAAGGCGGGTTTTTCGAGGTTCTGGAGAGCCAGAATGACAGTGGCGTGGGTAAAATCATTTTTGGTAAAGGGTAGAGGTTCCACCGCATCGGCAACGACATAATGATGTTTGGGGTTTTTATCATTATCTTTGGCAAACTTGATCAATGAGGGGGCAATATCAAGGCCATAATATTCGAGCTGTGGAGAGATGGCGCGGCCGAGAACTCCCTGGCCGCAAGCGAGATCTAATAAGGATGAGTCCGGCGTAAGATTTAGGAGGCGGAGAGAGTTGGGGAGGATAACATGCTGGTGATAGTAATGACCGGAAGTTCCGACAGCCTCTTTGTACCAACCGGAGACCTTTTGCCAGGAAGTATTTTTGGGTTGACCCATAGCCTGATCTTACCTTAGAATGAGAGCGTTATGCCAAAATGGCCGGAGCATTGGAGGGAAGTACAAGGAAGGATCGAGGTGATCGCAGGACCGATGTTTGCCGGGAAATCATCGGAGATCATTAGATTGGTAGACAACTATCGGCGGGCGCGGGCTGATGTTTATGTGGTGAAACACAGTTTGGATACCCGGTATGAGGGGATCAGTAGGATTTCCTCTCACAATGACAGTAGTGTTGATTGTGAGGCAATTGCTGATCCGAGGCAGATTTATGAACGCGTGCAGGAGTTAGATCCTTTGGTGGTAGTAATTGATGAGGTCCAGTTTTACATTGACTCGGCTGGGGTGCTGGTGGAGGTAGTAAAGCAGTTTGCACAGGAGGGTAGAGTCGTAATTTTGGCTGGCCTGAACACCGATTTTCGGGGAGAGCCGTTCGGACCAATGCCCATATTGATGGCAATTGCTGATCAA
>CAYQLI010000135.1:0-1600 GCA_964418355.1 uncultured Pseudomonadales bacterium
CAGATCGCTCTCGACGACCTGAAGGATCAATGTTTTGGTTTGTGGAATGAAATGGGCGGTTTTGCTTTCGGGGTCTCGACTATTTTCAAAATGCTGGGTGAGCCTGCTTTTGAGATTGATGGATTTACCAATGTACAGGGGGGCGCCGGTGACGTCGGCGAAGATATAGACCCCGGGCGACGAGGGCAAGTCCGAAGGCGGCGAGAAAGGCGGCTGCCCAAACGAGACTGATCGGTAAATTGGGCTGGTAAGTGATATTGAGGGTGGTTTTTTGGCCATTGATGTCAATTATAAGCGGTGCGGTGATTGGATAAAGATGGGGGCTCATTTTGATCTCAGTTTCGATAGTACTACTCCCGAATGGTGCCAGGTGGTAAGTCAGGTCCCGACCTTTTACCTCGCCATTCTCACTGATTTTTGCCTCGACGTCTCCGGCAACTCCGGAAAGGTTTTTCAAAAAAAGATAGAGGCGATTGTTATCCATCGAGGCATAACTAACCTGAAAACTCGCCTGTGGAAAATCTACCTGGTCACTAATTTGGACGAAGACGTCTTTACTACCCCCTCCGGCTGTTTTGTAGACGCCTGCCGGAAGTGGTTGGGTTGAGTCTAGTCCGTGAATTGCAAAAACCAGATGGTTGAGGTCGAGTTTATTGAAATAGTCTATACCTCCGGTAGTATTTCCCCACGTTGGGTCCACTTGAATCCAAGTTTGTTTGTTTCGATCATAATATTCCGGCCAGGCATGAAGAACATCTTTACTTAGGCTAAGTGGTTTTAATTTATCGTTAGTGCTTAAGGCATAGCCCTGAAGTTCGCGTGCAGGAAGATTATTTTTCCGAGCAAGGGCGATAAAAAGATCTGTAAATTCAGTGCAGATCGTTTTGGTTGGATTTGACAGTGCCCAGACGGCGCCGGGGCGATTGACGCCCTCGTTTGGGTTGGTGATGCGAACGTAACTATAGGTGAGATAATTAGTGACAAAATCGTAGACTGACTTGGGGGTGGTCAAGCCAGCAGCTTTGACAATAATATCTGGGTCTTCCGTATTCCAGAGTTTCGTTGCTCGGGTATAGAGGTCACTATTTTCTAGAATAACGCGTTTGGGATTGAAGGAAAGTCTGATGAAAAGATCAGCAGTGATTTGAAGATCACTATTGGGATTGATCAAATATGAAGCCAGCCAGTTGCCATCGGGATCAATGGCGATGTCCTTGGGAGGCGGGTTAATACTTTTGATGAAAACCGTCTGGTAGGCCGTATCCGGAGGTAAGGCAATCTGGGTGGAAAGACTTTTTGATAGTGGGTTGGTTAGGTTATAGATTAATTGAACTTTGAAGAATTGGGTGGTCCCAAAAACTGCTGAAATTGATTTATTCCCCAGGACCGCTGAGGTGAATAAATAATTGTTGCCCTCAACACGGCTGGGCTTTGGATCAATATAGGCGGGCTGACCAAATTTTGCCGGAACGCGGAGGATGATCTGCTGACTATTTGTGTTCTCATTTGGTTCGAGTTTGGGAATATTTATTTCCCAGATTGAACCTTGTTTGTTGGCAATATCGGTTGAATCGTACTGGATGGAGAATGGGTTGACTTT
>CAYQLI010000136.1:0-416 GCA_964418355.1 uncultured Pseudomonadales bacterium
CTCTCCTGGGTAATCCGGATCAGAAGACCTACATGCTGCTTTTCCAAAATGACAACGAACTTCGTCTCACCGGAGGTTTTCTGACCGCCTACGCTTATCTAAAAGTCAGCAAGGGGAAGATCACGCCTCTAAACTCGTTCAATATCTACGATCTTGACGCCCGCTTTACGAAAAACATCACCCCGCCGGACCCCATCGTCAAATACCTGAATGAAAAGCGCTGGAATCTGCGCAATATGAACATGTCTCCGGATTTCAAAGTCTCGATGGATACCTTTACCAAATACATCCGGGATATCAATGGTCTTCCCCAAATTGACGGCATTATCGCTCTCGATACCGATCTTCCCGTCAAATTGCTCGATGTCTTGGGCACCATCGGCGTCGGCGGCTGGGGCAACTTTAGTAGTAAGAAC
>CAYQLI010000136.1:426-1535 GCA_964418355.1 uncultured Pseudomonadales bacterium
TTCCCGGTATTCGCCTGGATCGCAAAGCGGTCCTTGGACCCCTGATGCACAGCATCCTGGCTAATGCCATGGGCAGTCCCAAACACCTCTGGCCGAAGTTCCTGAATATCGCTCTTGACGCCATCAACCAGAAGCACCTGCTGTTCTATTTCTTTGAAGAAAAGAACCAAAAAGCCGCCGAAAGCTTCAATGCGGCCGGACGCATCAAAGACTACGATTATGACTACCTCCATATCAACGACAGCAACTTTGGCGGGGCCAAGTCCGACCTTTTCATCAAACGAGACGTGGAACAGGAAATTACGACCAGCGGTGACAAGGTCACCAAGAAAGTGACGATCACCTACAACAATCCTGCCAAGGGGAGTAATTGTAATCTCGAAGCCGGCCAACTCTGTCTCAATGGCGTCTATCGCGACTACGTCCGCCTCTATGTTCCCAAGGGCAGTAAACTCGTTCGGGTCGTCGGTTCCGAAGTCAAGGAAAACACCTTTGAGGATCTTGGTAAAACCGTCTTCGATGCTTTCTTCACCATGCGTCCCGAAAGTAGCAGTAAATTGGTTTTTGAGTACGAACTGCCGTCACTAAACCTCAAACCTTACCGAATGCTGATCCAAAAGCAGCCCGGTCTGACCAGCGTCAAGCACGCGATCACCCTCGACGGCAAACCCACTTCCCTTGATCTGATCACGGACAAGGAATTGGTTCTAGAATAGTCCTATAGTTTGAAATTTCATTCATTTTGTGGTAAATTACGGGTATGTCTGCCGAACGCGAAGGAAAACTATTCTCAAGAGGGGTTTGCGTTAGTGATTTGAAAGAAATAGCCATTAAAGGTCCAAATATTTTTAATCCTACGGCTATCGTGGCTCAGTTGAATCATCGCCCCTATGCGCCTTTTTTTTATCATGAACATGGCACAATTGGTGCCGAAACCAGAGCGGTCTATGTGGCACACGAACACGGCGCTCTCCCTGTCGTGATCACCCTAAAAGTAACTCCCGAAAACTTTCCTCTAATACGTATGAGGATGGCAAAAGTGATTCAAACAAACCAGCCAACGGTGTACGATTACGAAACACCAAGAAATTATGATGCCCTGACCGGGG
>CAYQLI010000137.1:0-1506 GCA_964418355.1 uncultured Pseudomonadales bacterium
TGGGGAAGTATTTGAGACTATTACGTTTGCAGGACCAACATTTCCAATTTGGTTTTGCTTTGGCCGCGGGCATATTTCTGCCCGGACATTTTCTGTGGGTGATGGAATGGGCGATCGCGACGACCCTGATCTCATTTGCGGCGTTCATTAGTAATGAAATGACAGATAGGGAGGACGTTGATAAGTACAGCTGGAATAAGGTCCATCTGCGGCAAACAGATGTCTTGGATCCAAAAATAGTTAGCCTGATTTGGGGGATCTGTGCTTTGGGCGGTGTCTGGATCGCCAATGATTTAAAAGTTCTCTGGCCAGCCATAGGCATGCTTTTGATCGGGACCGCCTATTCGGCGAAGCCGATACGATTGAAGGGGAGATTGGTAGTTGATGTTTTGGCCCAGCTTTCGGTTTGGTTCTGGATCCCATTTATGGTGCCGATCTTTTATTTTGGGAAAGTGGATCCCTTTTTCTGGCTTTTTGTCTTGGTCATTTCTCTTTTGGCTTGGGGGTTCTTTTATCCTTATCAGTTGGCCGACTTTAGTGCTGATAAGAAAGCTGGTCTACGGGGGACACACGTGGTTTTGGGCCAAAGTATTAGTTTGATCTTGGGTTTACTGTCTTTGACTTTGGGCATCTTTGGCTATTTTGCCTTTGGGATATTTGGAAAACAATCCTGGTCAATAGTCTTTGTGGTAATGGGTGCGGTTTTGTTCTTTCATTACCTATATTGGTTTGCCCTGCCGGAAAAGGCTCGGGAGAAGGCCATGCAGGTAAGTGTGGCCTATATGAAGCCGGTCTCTTGGCTGATGGTGCCCTACATTATCTGGTGGCTTCCGCGATGAAATGGCGGCACATTTTTGGTTTGGTGGCCTTGCTTTTGTTTTTCTTCAGTGCGACACAGGTTCCCGACGGGAAACTACACCTAGTCTTTTGTGATGTGGGACAGGGGGACGCCTCTTTGATAATCCAAGGTAGTTTTCAGATGTTGATTGATACCGGGCCAAAAAATGGTGGTGCGGTGGCTTGCTTGGGGAAACACCTGCCCTTTTGGGATAAGGAGATCGAGGTGGTGGTTGGAACGCATCTGCAGGCAGATCATTTTGGGGAAATGGGAAATATTTTGGGTCACTATCGAGTGGGTGAGGTGGTGTTGTCAGGGGAAGCGCCTATGGGGAAGACCATGGTTGAGCTTTATAACCAGATCGAACAGCACCATATCAAAATAGACATTGCTCAAAAGGGTGACCGAATAAGATATGGAGATTTATATTTTGATGTGCTTTGGCCTAGTGACAACTCCGGGGAGGTGGTTTTGGGCAAAACGACGGATCCGAACGAAAGAGCCCTCGTTTTACAGCTGCATTATCCAGGCCTATCGGCTTTGTATACCAGTGACATCGGTAATACCGAGGAACTGGCACTCCTGTCTGAGGCAGTGCTTGAGCAGGTAAATATCTTAAAAGTTGCCCATCATGGGTCAAAATACAGTTCTTCCTTGGCGTTTGCCGA
>CAYQLI010000138.1:0-1504 GCA_964418355.1 uncultured Pseudomonadales bacterium
GAGCACGAGGAGTATCTGGAATGGGTCGGCGACGAGTTTGACCCGAAGGCGTTTGACCTTGAGGCGGTGAACAAGGCGTTGAAGCGGTTGAAGTGAGGGGTGCCTGTCAACGAATATGGAAACGAATAACCGAATGAGGCCGCGCGCCAATTCGTTTATTCGTTGCCCATTCGTTGACCGAAACGCCGAAGCGCGCGACTTGGAAGAGCGGATTGGCGAAAACGTAGAGAAGTTGCTGGAGTAGCCAGTATGAAAACATGGCAAAAAGTCCGACTTGGTGAACTTGGTGAATTTAGAAATGGAGTCAACTTCAGCAAAGACCAAAAGGGCGGCAATACACGGCTTATCAATGTAAAAGATATTTTTGCTGGTGAACGTTTTATTGACTTTGCTTCTTTAGATACTGTTGATCTCAAAGATGTGGCCAACCTTGATAGATTTTCTGCGAGGGAAGGCGATCTGTTCTTCGTTCGCTCATCTGTCAAACGAGATGGTGTCGGCCTGGTTGGTGTCGCTCAAACAAGCGATGCTGACGCTGTTCACTGTGGTTTCGTCATTCGGCTCCGCTTGAATAATCCCAATGCAGAGCCTCTTTTCCTCACTTACCTTTTGAGGTCGCCGACTTATCGAAAGAAAATCATTGGCTTATCTGGTGGCTCTGCAATCACTAATATTTCACAAGATAGTCTTGGATCTTTGCAGATCGATTTTCCTCCCTTCCCTATCCAGCGCCGCATCGCCACCATCCTCTCCGCCTACGACGACCTGATCGAGAACAACGCCCGCCGGATCAAAATTCTGGAAGGGATGGCGCAGAGGATTTACCGGGAGTGGTTCGCCCACTTCCGCTTTCCGGGGCATGAGGGGGCGAAGATGAAGAATGGCGTGCCGGAGGGGTGGGAGGTGAAGAAATTGGGCGATGTCATCGAATTGGCATATGGCAAAGGATTGAAAGCGGATGAGCGAACAGGTGGCGACATTCCGGTATATGGATCAGCCGGGATAGTTGGTTATCACAATGAAAGCCTTGTGGAGGGGCCGGGCATTATTGTTGGGCGAAAAGGAAATGTGGGAAGTGTCTTCTGGTCTGATGAAGACTTCCATCCGATTGACACGGTCTATTTCGTTCGCACCGACGTCAGTCTGTACTATGCTTACTACAATTTGCAAGGGCAGAACTTCATCAACAATGACGCGGCTGTGCCCGGCCTAAGCCGAAACCAAGCATACTTGCTTGACTTCATTGTGCCATCGTCGTCACAGACAGAGCAGTTTGAAGAGATCGTTGTTCCCATTTTTGGACAATTACGCAATCTTCGGCTGAAAAACGCCAACCTACGCCAGACCCGCGACCTGCTGTTGCCGAAGCTGGTGAGCGGGGAGGTGGATGTGAGTGAGGTGGAGATCGAGACGTAGAGACGTTCCGGTGGAACGTCTCCGGCCACAGGGGCATGGGGCCCGCCCGGAGGGAGACGACCCACCGGGTCGTCTCTACGAAAGGTGC